>NZ_MOEN01000004.1 GCF_001968985.1 Desulfurobacterium indicum
GAGGCTAAGGAAGAACTTCAGGATATGTTCTCCAGGAGGTACTCCTAATGGTTTACACAAAATTATTGACACAACCCCTGCTAACCTCAATCTCTATTTTAATTCCGTCTTCCTCTTTCTCAAAATAAACATCTACATCCGTATCTTTAATCCTTAAAGGAAACAGAACAATATCTCCGACCGGCAAGAAATAAAAAGCCATGATAGACAAAAGAAACTTCCGATAGTCTTCTTCCGAAAGTTTACCTTCTGAAGCGGCAATAAACTCTTTTGTCATTGAAATCAAAAGAGAAACTGTCTGATATGAAAATAGAGAAGATAGAAATGACGAAAAAGCTTTATCATCAATTTTATTTGCATTCCAGATTTCCAGATAATGCTTTTCAAAATAAATGGATAAAACCTTTCTAAACGATTCAGAATCAAGAAATGGAAGGAGAGACTTCAATATAAACTTCTGTGCCCACTCAGGATCGATCTCCACAAGTTTTAGTTCCAGCTTTGGCGCAAGAGACTTTATTATAAATGTGAGAACCTGCCCCGGCTCAAATTCGTCATCAACATCAACCTCAGCAACAATAACTTTGTTTCCAACCAAAATTTTCGCCTTTCCGTCCTCCGTATAACCTAAAAACTTTAGTTTTAGCTTTTTGCCTTTCAACTCATTGGTAGAATCACCTTTCCTCTCTCCCTGAATAACAGAAGAGAGAAGTTTCTCCATATCTCTATGTGAGAAATCCTGAAGCTTTGTTGGAAGATTCCTGCTTATTGCTTCAGCAGGAATAATTCCTTCTATTTTCCTTATCTCTATGACAGCCCCCTATCCAAACAGTTCAGTTGAAAGATAACGCTCGCCGGTATCAGGAAAAACTGTAACAACAGGTGTTTTAAGCTTCCCAGCTTTAAAAGCTTTCAAAACAGCAGCAACATTTGCACCGGAAGAGATACCGGCAAGTATTCCAAATTCCCCAGCAAGCCTCTCACAGTAATACTTTGCATCATCAAAAGTTACAGTGATAGAAAAAGAAACAACGGACATATCAAGCGTTTTCGGAATAAAACCGGCACCTATTCCCTGGATTTTATGAAGTCCCGGATTCCCACCTGATATAACGGCAGATTCTTCAGGCTCAACTGCAACAATAACAGCATCAGGATTTGCCTCTTTAAACCTTCTGCCAACACCTGTTAACGTGCCACCGGTCCCAACACCGGCTACAAAGGAACCGGGAATCTCTCCAAGCTGCTCCAATATCTCAACGGCAGTGCCTTCATAGTGAGCTTTTACATTTGCAGGATTTTCAAACTGACGGGCAGGAAAATAGAGATCTGGATTTTCAGATATTCTCCTTTCAACCTCTTTTATTGCTCCAGGAATTCCGAAAGAAGCAGGTGTTAAAATAAGTTCAGCACCGTAAGCTTTCAGTATCTTTTTTCTCTCATCGCTCATGTTTTCTGGCATAACAATCGTACAGCCATAACCTTTTGCAGCACAGACAAGGGCAAGACCTATCCCGGTGTTCCCGCTCGTAGCTTCTATTACTCTCCTTCCCTTCTTTAAAAGCCCTTTTTTCTCCGCATCCTCAACGATAGAAAGTGCAACTCTGTCCTTTATACTGCCACCGGGATTAAACATTTCAAGCTTTGCGTAAAACGTCACGCCTTCAAGAGTAAGTTCAAAAAGAGGCGTATTTCCGATAAGTTCAAGGATACTTCTTGACAACATACTCATTAATTAAACCCTCTATCTCTAAAATTTTTCTATTCTTTACGGTCTCTTCTTTTACTATTTTATCAAGAATCTCATCTTTTACGACTGTAAATCCGTTTACATGCTTTGAAGCTTTACGGAAATGGAAATCTTTAAGGAAAAATTCTTCGGCGAGTTGATTATAAAAAGAGAGCAGCAAACATTTATGAACGCCGTTCACATCTTTAACTCTTTTTAGATTAGTAGCAATGTATTCTCTCGCAATTCTTAACTTCGCCTGTCTGGTAAGATTTCGCCTTATAACCTCCTCAAGGGAATCCTCGCAAGTCAAAAAATCACACAAAAGCTTCGTAAGCTCATTGATTCTGTCTGAAACTGGAAGTATTAAACCTCTATAAGCAATTTTTCTATGAACAGCCCCAGGGTAAATTTCAGCAGTAACACCTTTTAACCGCTCACCGTGATCAACAATCCCTCCGAAAACTAAAACGGTATTTTCATCAACATCATCTCGCGTCAGAATCTCATCGGCATTCGGATCAAGAACGATAATACGCTTTTTTAAAGGTTTAGAACAAATCTTAAATGGAACATCCGGCGTAAAGAATTCTTTTAGAGAAGGTATACAGTAACCTTCCCTATCTATAAGATAAAAGTTCTCAGGCGTAAAGTAATCTTTAACAACACCGAACATAATCTCAAGCTGATTAAGAAGACTCCTCTTCTCCTTATCAATCAATGAAGGGAAAAATCGCATATCAACAGCAATATCAGGATAATAAAAATCATCTTCATCTATAATATGAATACCCTCAAAATCGGAAGTTGACTTTACAATGACAGCATCAGCCTCAAGATTGCCGGATGAGAGAAGAAGGCTCACACCGTCAACATTATCAAAAATCCTGCCGGGAAGAATCTCACCAAATTCTTCCGTTCGGACAACCTTAAATCTGCCCGTAGCAATAAGGTAGGCAAGTCTGTTAAAAAGATCGCCTCTTCCCGGCTTCCTCAGATATTTAATATTCTCAATACCTGCCTGCTTTAAACGCTCCGCAAAAATCTCCTTTGCTCTCTTAAAAATCATCTCTCTCCTTCTCAAATTTTTTGTTTTCCCTAAATTTAAAACCACTTCTCACAAATGCTAAAATGAGAAAAAAAATAGCGAGAGGTTGCAGGTGAAAGGAATAGCTGATGTAAAAGGCTTTTTGTGCGGAACTGGAAAAGGCAATATAAAAGAAACCCTAAAATTATCAAATAAAAAAGATATCCTGGTGATAGTTTCCGAAAAACCGGCAACAGCAGCAGCGATCTTTACAACAAACGATGTTAAGGCTGCACCTGTTAAATTGTCTCAAAAGATAGTTAAAACCTACGAGAAGATCTGCGGAATTGTTGCAAACAGCGGAAACGCAAATGCCTGCACTGGCGAAAGGGGAATGAAAGACGCTAAAACAATGGCAAAAATCTGTCAGAAGCTCACGGGAAAAGCACCATTTCTAGTCGCATCAACAGGCGTGATAGGCGAATTCCTTCCAATGGACAGAATGAAAACAGGAATAGAAAAAGCGGTAGGAAACTTAGGAAAGGCAACATCAAAAGAGGCGGCAGAAGCGATAATGACAACCGATACCTTTCCGAAAACCGCTTACTTTGAAGGAAAAGGTTTCACCATCGGTGGAATAGCAAAAGGGGCGGGCATGATAGATCCTGCAATGGCAACGATGCTCTCGTTCATCACCACAGATGTAGAAATAGAGAAAAAATTGCTTGAAAAAGCGTTAAAAGAAGCAAACGAAGTAAGCTTTAACGCAATAACCGTTGATGGTGACATGAGTACTAACGATACCGTAATTGTCCTTGCAAACGGTGCATCAGAAAAAAGAATAACTGAAGAAAACTATAAAGAATTTTTAGATGGCCTGACAAATATAATGAAATCCCTTGCCTATCAAATTGTAAAAGATGGAGAAGGTGCAACAAAAGTGGCGAGGATTAAAGTCATCGGTGCAAGAACAAAAAAAGAAGCAAGGAAAGTAGCAAGGAAAATTGCCCTTTCACCATTGGTAAAAACAGCCATCTTTGGCTGCGACCCGAACTGGGGAAGAATCATAGCAGCAGCCGGCAGCGCAGGCGTGAAATTAGTTGAAGAGAGAATCGAACTTAAAATCGGAGACTACCTGCTTTTCAAAGGAACAAAAGCAGATTACGACGAAAGTAAAGTTCACAAATATATGAAAGAAAACGAAGAAATTGTTATAGAAGTGGATCTTAACCTTGGCAGTGCATCTTTTGAATACTTAACCTGCGATTTTACCTATGAATATGTGAAAATAAACGCCGAATACAGGACTTAAAATGGTTGTCCTAATAGACGCAGGTAATACTTTTGTTAAAGCTGTTATATGGGACGGGAAAGCTTTTGAAAATCTCATCAGAATTCCAACAAAAGAGGCGGAACAATCTTTCCCTTTAAAAGGAAAAAAGGCAATCATTTCAAGCGTTGTTCCGTCCTTGAAAAGAACGTTTGAAGAAGCCTTTGAAAGCGTAACTTTCATAAATGTCTCAATTCCTTTACCTGTAAGGATAGACTACAAAAACCCGGAAAGGTTGGGCGCTGATAGAATAGCTCTTGCCTGTGGAGTTTTAGACTATGGAGACAGCGGCATAGTTGTGTCGGCAGGAACAACAGTGGTTGTTGACATAGTTATTGAAAAAACCTTTATCGGCGGGATCATCCTGCCGGGAGTAAAAGCAATCCATAGGGCACTAAACTTAGTTACAGAACAACTTCCAGAAGTAGAGGATAAATTTACCGATACATTTCCTGGGAAATCAACAGCAGAATGTATAAAAGCGGGAACAACACTCGCCATGAAAGGAGCAATTAAAGAGATAACCCAAAAATATCCCGAACTTCCCGTTATTTTTACTGGTGGATACGGAAACAAACTAAGGGAAAGTATGGGGAAAGGAATTTATGATCCATTCCTTATTTTTAAAGGCTTGGTAAAAATTTCAGAAGAAAAATAAGAAAGGGGGCTTCCACCCCCTTTCTTATCGTTATCAAAACTACCATTAATATTCAGGCATTGGAGGTACGTTTTTCTCTTCTTTCTCAGGGATTTCAGTAATTGTAGCCTCCGTTGTGAGGAGAAGACCAGCAACTGAAGCAGCATTCTGGAGAGCAACTCTCTCAACCTTAGTTGGATCGATTACACCCGTCGCTACAAGGTCTTCAAATTCGCCTTTTCTTGCGTTGAATCCGTAGTTTACACCTTTTTCATTAATTAGCTCTTTAACCTTCTCAACAACAACCTGTCCAGCATAACCTGCGTTTTCAGCAATCTGTCTTAATGGTGCTTCAACAGCTTTCTTAACTATCTCAACGCCATGCTTTCTGTCAATTTCATTAGCTTCATCAAGCTCTTTTATGAGCTCATCAAGCTTCCTTGCAGCAGCAAGAAGTGCTGTTCCACCACCAGGAACTATACCCTCTTCTACTGCAGCCCTTGTTGCGTGAAGTGCGTCTTCAACCCTTGCCTTCTTCTCTTTAAGTTCAGCTTCAGTAGCAGCTCCTACCTTGATAATGGCTACACCTCCTGCAAGTTTGGCAAGCCTTTCCTGAAGCTTCTCTTTGTCATATTCGGAAGTAGCCTTTTCAAGCTCAGCTTTAATCTGCTTAATTCTTGCTTCAATTTCTTCTGGCTTACCTTTACCACCGATGATTGTTGTATGCTCTTTGTCAACAACAACTTTGTCAGCCTGACCAAGCATATCAAGTGTAACGTTTTCAAGCTTGATGCCAAGATCTTCAAGTATAGCCTGTCCACCTGTAAGGATAGCAATATCCTGAAGCATAGCTTTTCTTCTTTCACCAAAACCAGGTGCTTTAACAGCACATACGCTTAATGTTCCACGGAGCTTGTTAACAACGAGCGTTGCCAGAGCTTCACCTTCTACATCTTCAGCGATGATGAGAAGTGGCCTTCCTTCTCTTGCAACAGCTTCAAGAACTGGAAGAAGTTCTCTTATGTTTGAAATCTTCTTACCGTAGATGAGAATGTAAGGATTCTCAAGAACAGCTTCCATCTTGTCAGGATCTGTTACGAAGTATGGAGAGAGGTAACCTCTATCAAACTGCATACCCTCAACAACTTTAAGTTCTGTCTTGAGACCTTTAGCCTCTTCAACAGTGATAACGCCTTCCTTACCTACTTTGTCCATAGCTTCAGCGATGAGTTCGCCAATCTCTTTATCGTAGTTTGCAGAAATTGTTGCAACCTGGGCAATCTGTTCTTTTGTTTCAACAGGTTTTGATATCGCTTTAAGCTCTTCTACAACCTTTTCAACAGCAGCGTCAACACCTCTTTTAAGTTCAATAGCGTTATCGCCAGCCGTTACAAACTTAAGACCATCGTTAAAGATAGCCTGAGCAAGGACAGTAGCTGTTGTTGTTCCGTCACCAGCCTTATCGGCTGTCTTTTGAGCAACCTCTTTAACAAGCTGAGCTCCGATATTTTCAATTGGATCTGCAAGTTCAATCTCTTTTGCAACAGTAACACCATCTTTTGTAACAAGCGGTGAACCAAACTTCCTTTCAATAACAACATTTCTACCACCGGGACCCATTGTTGCCTTTACAGCGTTGGCAAGCTTATCAACACCTATCTTAACTTTTTGTCTTGCTTCATCAGCAAATCTAATATCCTTTCCTGCCATGATTCTCACCTCCTCCTTGAATTTTTTTACTCAACAATGGCAAGAATGTCTTCCTCTCTGATGATGAGATATTTCTCACCATCAAGCTCAACTTCATTTCCTGCATACTTGCTGTAAAGAACCTTATCACCTTCCTTCACTTTTAAAGGCCTTACCTCACCGTTGTCAAGAAGTTTACCTTCACCAACGGCAACAACCTCTCCAATTTGAGACTCTTCCTTAGCGGTATCTGGAAGGATAATTCCACCAGCGGTCTTCTGCTCCATCTCAACTTTCTTTACAACCACCCTATCATAGAGAGGCTTTAACTTCATCGTCTCACCCTCCTTTTTCTGTGATTTTTAGCACTCACTTAAAATGAGTGCTAATCGACTCACTATATAATTTAGAGAAAGGGTATAAAGTGTCAAGGGGGAAATGTTAGAATTTTGAAATCTTGAAAAACAAATCGAGTGAGAAATCTAGGAATTCTTACTCAGATATGTAGCACTTCACTTTTCCTATAAGATCACCACGAGAATGGATTATTTCACATTTAACATTAACTTGATCAACATAAAACTGACAAACCCTTGTTGCAATATATACTTTGCTATCGTTAGTATCAAGAACAACCAAACATTTATCTTCAGAACCTGGAACTGTACACTCTTTTGATATTGTGCCATTATCTGCACATTCAGCACACAGACTTTGAATACAGTTAAGTAGATTCTGCTGAACCTTTGCAACAACAGACTTATTTCTAAATTTCATATAAGAAGGAACAGCTATGACTGTAAGAACAGAAATAATCACAATTACAATTAAAAGTTCAACAAGAGAAAACCCTCCCTTACTCCACATAGCATCCACCCTTTACATAAAATCAGCAATCATTAGTTCAGCATTATATATTATACACGATTAAATAAGAATAAATAAAAAAGCGGGCGGGTTATCCCGCCCGCTAACCACACTATGAAGTTAAATTATTGTGGAGTACATGTAATTGTATTCGTCGTTGTATCAGCTGTACAAGAAACAGCATGTCCTTTCACAGTAAAGGTTGTAGGATCTATACTAGAAAGATTACCGCTGCTATCAAGAGTTATAGTTGCATTAGTGTTATTATCATCTTTTACAGGGCAAGTATAAGTAGTAGTTCCGTTGTCAGCAAACTGAGCCATTGCAGCAGTTAAACAGGATGAAAGAGTTGCTTGAACATTTGCAGCAGCAGCCTTTCTCACATAATTTGTGTACTGCGGAATAGCGACAGCTGCAAGGATTGCGATAATAGCTACAACGATAAGTAGCTCGATAAGTGTAAACGCTTTTCTCATGGTTTACCTCCTTTCTATAAAAGTTTTTTGTAGGCTTTTTAAAACCTCACTAATTATTTTTAGCATTAAGCGTGCCAACTTCACGGTTTCAGCTGTAAAAATAAATATAAACCATGAATACCATGAATCATCTCTGTTTCACATTCCTATTCTCTATCAGATACTTTTTTAAACAATGTGACAAAAATTGTCACTCATTAAGTTAAATTAAGATTCGTGTGACAAAAATTGTCACTATTAGAAATGCTATCATTTGTTAACTCAACTTCAGGAGAAAAGCGGTGAAAGGCATAACTGAAAAATTTAAAGGAAAAAAAATACTTGTTATCGGCGATCTAATAGTAGATGAGTATATCTTTGGCAAGGTTGAAAGGATCTCACCGGAAGCACCGGTTCCGATTGTTGAAGCAAAAAATACAACGGCAAAGCCAGGAGGTGCAGCAAACGTTGCGGTAAATTTAAAAACCCTCGGAGCAGACCCTTTTATCCTTGGAGTTGTCGGAAAAGATGAAAAAGGTAACCTGCTTAAAAAGATACTAAATGAAAAAGGTATCAACACATCCCTTCTAATAGAAGATGAAACAAGGCCAACAACCGTGAAAACACGAATAATAGCCGGTTCTCAACAACTTTTAAGAGTTGACTGGGAATCAAGAAAATACCTCGATAAAAAAATTTTATTAAAAATAATAGAAGAGTTTCAAGAAGATTTCAGAAATTTTGACGGAATAATTATTTCAGACTACGGAAAGGGAGTTATTACAAAAGAGCTTTTAAAAGCCGCAGCAGAAGTAAAAAAAAGCGGTAAAATTGTAACCCTTGACCCGAAAGAGAGAAACTTTCATTTTTATCACGACATAACCGCCATGACACCGAACATGAAAGAAACATACCAGGCTACCGGTATATATCCTAAAACGGAAGAAGAAGCTGAAATTGCAGGAAAGAAACTGATTGAAAAGTTCAAACTCGACTTTGCACTGATAACAAGAAGTGAGAAAGGTATGAGTCTAGTAAAAAAAGATAAAAGTTACCACATACCGGCAAAAGCAAAACAGGTTTATGACGTTACAGGAGCCGGCGACACAGTTATAGCAGTCCTTACTCTATCTTTAGTTGCCGGAGAAGCACCTGAAAAAGCTGCCGAGATTGCAAACATAGCAGGCGGAATTGTTGTAGGAAAACTCGGAACGGCAGCAGTTAAACCTGAAGAAATTGCAAAAGCAATAGAGGAAGGGGCATAAAGCCCCCCTCTTTACTAAAGTTTCTTGAAGCAAAGCCACCAGTCAAAGCACTCAATTTCTCCTTTTGAAGCAGATTCAAGCCTCCGTTTAACAGTTTCAACATCCGTAGCAGGTGGAATAATCACTTTATCACCGATAAGCTCGTTTTCAGGCCAGTTAGCAGGAAGTGCAACACCATTCTTATCAGACACCTGCAGTCCTTTTACTGCTCTTAAAATCTCATCAATATTCCTACCAAGTTCCTGAGGATAGTAAAGAATCAATCTTATAACTCCTTCAGGATCAACTACAAAAACTGCTCTAACCGTATTCGTTCCCTTGCCCGGATGGATAAGTCCCAAGGCGTCGGCAACTGCACCGGTATCGGCAATTATCGGAAACTCAATTTCAACTCCGAGCTTATCTTTTATCCACTCTTCCCATTTAATATGTGAAAAGACCTGGTCAACACTTAGCCCTATAAGCTCACAGTTTAGCTTGCGGAACTTATCATACCTTTTTTGAAATGCCACAAACTCCGTAGTGCAAACAGGCGTAAAATCGGCCGGATGGCTAAAAAGAACAAACCACTTCCCTTTAAACGCTTCCGGTAATTTCATTTTACCGTGTGTTGTTTGAACTTCCAATTCCGGAAATCTGTCACCTAAAAGAGGGAATCCTTTTTTCTCTTCCATGAAAACCTCCTTATGCGAATTATTTTCATTTGCATTTATAAATATAAAACACATCTTCTTTAATTGCAACCATCTCTCTTTTTTTCCGCTTAACCATTTAGAAATTACAATATTTCTTTAGATTTCTTGACAGATATATGTTAAGAATATAAATTTAGTAGTGTAGAAAAAATGCTATAAGGAGGAAAACAGAATGACGATAACCGAACTGCGGGAGATACAGGCTTTAAATACACTGGTATTTGAAACACTTGGACAACCGGAAAAGGAAAGGGAGTTTAAATTCAAGAGCCTTAAAAGATGGGGCCTGGATCTCATTGCAGGAAAAAAAGATGGTAAAGCAACCTTTTTCGTCTCTGAATACGGAAAGAGAAAAGCAGGAGATATTTATGATGAAGAAGGCATCCAATATGAAGTAACAGAAATACTCTATGAAATACCAAAAAACAAAAAACTTTTCGCTCATATAGAAATGGAAAACGGAAGAGCATATCTTGTGGGAGAACTGAGAGAAAATGACAAAAATATAGAAATCCTGAGATTACCAGCTGCATCAATGCTTCTTGCCTACTTCAAAAAACACCGCTTACACCATTTAATAGAAGCATTGAGAAATGTAGGAACAGCAACGGAGCTTGTAAAACAAAGGGGGCAGGAAGGTAAACCTTATTCATTTGAACAATTACCAAATGTAGCAAGAAGATTTTTAAGAGAAGCTAAAAAGGTGGAAAAAGAGGCAGGTTTTGGAAGGGTAGCACTTGCCTACTTTGGAGAGAATAAGGATGGTGATCCAAGGTTCAGAGTATCCTGGTTGTTGCCGACAATAGCCCTTTTTGAAATAGACATAGCAGAAAAAGCAGATAAAATTCTTGCCGCTTTCAAATAATCGGGAGGGATTATGGAATTGCTAACCTGGACGCCTGTAGCTTTTTATAAAAAGCTATTTCCAAGGAATAAAGAAGGAAAAACTTTCATACCTGCAAACGTATTTAAAGAAGCATTTACAAGCGCAGTTATCTACTACTACATAAAAAAGGACAGAGAGATAGAACACCGTGTTAAAAATTATCTTCTTAAAAAAGGGCTGAAACCGGAAGAGATAATTGACAGGATAAAAGAGATAATTTTTGAAAAATATGGTGTACTTCAAGAAATAGAGCTTCCGGAAAAGATATTTATTGATGAAAAAGACCTTTACGAAACGCGAGCAGTCATATTTGACCTTAAAAATTGGGAAGACGTGGCAGAATTTGAGATAGAAGTCTTTAAAGGGAAAGTAGAAGTTCCAATTAAAACGCCTCACCTTGAAAAGCTCAAAGCTGCATGCCATTCATACTGCGAAGCCCTGGCAAACATGGAAAAGAAAATGCTGAAAGACCATCCTCTGGCAGAGAGCTTTTACCTGCCGTTGACCGATTCGATCAAAAAATGGGAAATTCCGTTAAGAATGGGAATGTGGACAGACTTAAGATTTAAAGGGCACCTTTTCTTTTTCTGGAGAGTAAAGGAAGTCAGAGAAAAACTTTTTGAAGAACTTAAAACAGACATAAGACCTACAAAAATAATCTATCTGCCGAAAGAGAACGCAACGGCAGGTTGGTGTGAGCTTTCAATCTAAACAATAACAATAAAAGGGAGGTGGAACATGCTGAAGAAACTGCTCAAAAAGGACGACAAGAAAATGGCAGAACTCAACAGGCAGCTGAGAAGCTACATCGCACAGATCGAAGCCCTGAGGGTGGAAATAGCAAACATCGACGATCTCATATCCGAATACAGGGCTACAATTACCACCCTCAAAAATCTCAAAGATTTAGGTGATGGCAAAGAAGTCCTTCTTCCGGTAGGCAGAATCGCTCAGGTTGCTGCAAAGCTCGAAAAAGTGGAAAAAGTCGTTATCAGCATAGGAAGCGGAATCTCTGTCGAACTGCCGTTTGAAGAAGCAGTTTCCCAAATAGAAAAAGAAATTGCAGCACTTATCGTTCTAAGAGAAGCCCTCGAAAAAGCAATGGTTGATCTCTACGCTAAGGTAGAAGAAACAACCGAAAAAATCAGAGAACACGGACAATTTGAAGCTTCTGAAGAGGCAAAAGATGAGGAAGAAAAAGAAGAAAAATAAAGAAATCATAGAACTGCTAAAAAAGCTTCCCGCCGGAAGAAAAATATACTACAAGGCGGGAAGTATAATGGTGGAAGTTTCTAAAGAAGAAGCGATAAAACTCCTTGAAAAGGAAAAAGAGGGGGAGGATTAATCTCCCCCTCTTTTTTAATTATACTTAGAAATGAACAATTTTATCTGCCCATTTAACTATCTCGTAGAGATCTTCCATTGTCGAAAGGGGACAGGCACCGTTATCAACATACTTTTCAACAACAATGCACGTTCCACAGGTATAGATCTGGCCACCTTTGTCTAAAAACCTCTCCATTCTATCTTTTAAATTGACTTCCTCGGCATCGATTATTCTAGTATCAAAACATTCACCAAGAAAAAAATCTTCACTTCATTACCATCATCCACGGCAATATTTGCAAATTTCATAGCACTACGAATACGTCTAATTTTATCAGTTCCAATAATAACAGCAAGCTTCATATGCTATTTCCCCCTCTAAAAGGTTAAAAGTTATTATTACTTAAAATCAATAAGTAATTTCAGTATATCTCTCATTATATGACTAAAATTTGAACTCCACAACCATTTTAAAGAGGTAAAGTGATTAAAATTTTTATTTAGTTTTACTCAGATAAAGAAAAATAATTTTAAGGAATTTAAAGAAATGAAATAACCTATTCTGCTCTGTTAGAAGGCATCGTTGTTTCAACATGAACGGGTTTATTTTGTTCAGGTTTCAAAATCTGTATTCTTTGATTTAGCCAATCTGTAACAATAACATCACCTCTGTTATCAACGGCAACATCGGTAGGATAGTTAAACCAACCGGGAGACCAACCTCTTCCTCCAAATTCAAAAAGAAAGTTTCCGTTCATATCATAAGCAAGCACCGCCTGCCTCATTGGATCACAGACATATATACGTCTGTTTTCTTCATCAATAGTAACAGCAGAAGGCTGACTTAACTGACCAAAGTTTGCACCGTGAGTTCCAAACTTAAATAGAAACGTTCCATCCTTATCAAAAACGTAAACCTGACCAAAATCAAGCGCAACAAGATAAACACGTCCAAGAGAATCAACACCTACATTGGAGACAATAGAACCAACTTTTATATCTTCCACTTTCATTTCAGGATACAAGAATCGTGTAAACTTTCCATTCTCATCAAAACAGACAACAAAATCCTTTCCCGCTCCTGTTACGTATATTTCTCCAGTTACGGGATTGACTGCAACATGAGTCGGAACAAAATCATTATCACCTTTAAATCCTTTCACCGGAATAACTTTTTTAAGAATAAGAGCTGAAGAAAGAACATAAATTTTCTGCTCATTAGAAGAGATTAGATAAAAGTTACCTTTAGAATCGACAAAAATATCGACAGGATCTTTTACTCCATAGCCTTTGCCTACTGCTAGAAAAGGAAAGTAATCCGGTGTATAAAATATCACTTTGGATTTACCAGGTTCAACAACATAAAGTTGTCTTGACTTCTTATCATAAAAAATAGAACCGGGATAGGCCAAGGCCTTCCCGGTCTCATCTATGTTGATAATACCAAGCACCCTTGTGGAAACGACTTTTTGCCCCTTAGCTTTCAAAGGAAAACCGCAGAGCAATCCGGTTAAAAAAATAGCTATTAACCTTTTGTTGTATGACATACCATACATCCACACTCATTCATGAGAGTTGCATTTGTAGAAGCACTATCAGCGGTACATGTTGAGTAGTCCCATCTGAGAAGATCGTAGTATGGTGAACCGTGAGCCCTGTGGCAGGACACACATGTAACTATGGCATCGTCACCTGTCCATGAAATGGTGTTATCTGTGAGAAGCGTGTAGTTATCCGTTGCAACAGGAGCAAACATACTGTAAGGAGCAGATGTTGGATTACCACCGTTGTAATATTTGTATTCAACATCAGTATGTCCATCTACACCTATCGTAGCAGGTCCTGCATTTGAAAGATCAAAATCAGTCGGGTGTCTGAGCCATGGCGTCCCTATAGGTGAATCTATTGCAGTAGGATCTCTTGAAACTTCAGCACCGCTGTGGAAAATACCGTGACACTCTGCACAAAGGTAAGAGATGGTATGAGGATTCGCAGTTGTAGGATCCTCAGAAGCTCTATTTACACCGTAATAAATATTATGTGAAACTCCGTTAGCATCTGCAACTGCTGCATATTCGTAATAGTTATGCTCATATCCCGCAATACCAGCAAGGAATCTGTAGCTGTTACCAATAGTTCCCGTACCGTTCACCCAACCATACATGTTGGAGTGGTGAGCTCCGTTTATACCTGCAAAGCTGTCAAGTGTTGATGCATTATGTCTTCCGTGACAGCCATAAACACCTGCACATGTAAGCTGATGAGTCCATGTAGCTTCACCGTTTGCTACCTTAGAGCCGAAAATTGCATCAGTAAAGTGAGTGGCGTTTGCATCCCAACCAGGCGGCGTTAAACCGATATTTGGATCTGGCGGCATACCAAGATCAGCAACGTTGTGTGAAAATCTTGAATCTTGAGTTCTCCCCCAATAGAAGCTTCCACCTGCAAGAGCCCTGTTCTGACCCCATGTAGCGGTTGAATAGTTACCAGTGGTATATGCATCTCCAGTTGATGGATATTCCGGCTGTGTTGTTGAATCAACATAGGGCCAGAGATGATCGCCGTAATAGAGAGTTCCCGCTTTTGGTGCCTCACCATAAGTGTGACAGTAACGACAGTCACCGCGAAGAAGGTTTCTAATAGGCGTTGTCGAATTTGAGAATGTCATCGGAACAACGTTAGTGGAACTTACAGTTCCGGTAGTGTAGCTGGCATTACTGTCCCACGGATAGACACCGTGCTGAGAGTTGTGCATTGTGTGACAGTTCACACATGGACCTACAACAGCACTGGCATTTTGATATAAGATAAAGCCAGAAGATGCCAGCACTGCCAAAGTGCCCAGAAGCAGTTTCCTTCTCATTTATCCACACCTCCTAAATTTCCCACCCAGTATTAATCTATATTCAAGCGCATTTTAACAAAAAACATAAATAAAATCCACTAACGCTTATTAGCAAATTCTATAAATAAACCAAAAATTGACTTTCCAATTATTCCTCAAAACTATCTATATTACTACTTATAGAATATATAGTCATGATAGAACAAAAAGCAAGAATACCTGACAAATTTTATCATTTGCAGAACAAAATACTTTTTAGTTTCCCTTTATCCATCTCATAAACATGATCACAAAGCGCATCCACTACTGCAGGATTGTGACTAATAAACAGATAGCTTATTGAAAATATTTCCTGAAGTTCGAGAAAAAGATTTATTATCTGTGACTGAACTGAAACATCAAGAGCAGATGTTGGCTCGTCAGCAATAATTATTTCAGGCTTTAAAACTATCGCTCTTGCTATGGCAACTCTCTGCCTTTGCCCCCCGGAAAGCTGATGTGGATAAAGTTCAAGAACAGAATCGGGCAAACCACACCTTCGAATAGATTCTAAAACTTTTTCTTTGATTACTTCTCTATTTAATTTAAAATTTATTTTTAAACCTTCAGAAACTATATCAATAACTTTCATACGCGGATTAAGGGAATTGTAAGGATTTTGAAATATTGCCTGAACGTTTAACCTGTAAACTCTATATTTTTTTTTCATCATATCGTATATAGAAATACCTTTGTAAAGCACATCGCCACTATCCGGTTTTTCAAGATCAAGAAGAATTTTTGCAAGAGTGGTTTTCCCGCTACCGCTATCACCTAAAATTCCAACACTTTTTCCTTTCTCTATCTTTAAAGAAACACCTTTTAAAACCGATACTTCTTCAATTACCTTACCGAAAAAGCTTTTTCTGATGGGATAGGATTTATAAATATTTTTACATTCCAGAACAACCATCAGTAAGAGTACTCCTCATCTGGAAATACACCTCTTTTAACTTCTGACACATAAGTTTCAACAGCATTTCTAATCTCTTTTCCGATTTCAGCGTATCGCTTGACAAACTTAGGCTTAAATTTATCAAACATTCCTATCATGTCATGGAAAACCAGAACCTGCCCATCACACTCTTTTCCAGCGCCAATACCAATGGTCGGAATGGAAACCATTTCTGTTATCTCTTTTGCAAGATCTGAAGGAATTTTTTCAAGAACAATCGCAAAAGCTCCTGCTTTTTCAACAGCTTTAGCGTCTTCTATTAACTTTTCTCTCTCTTCTCCCTTCCCTCTTAACACGTAACCACCATAAACGTTAACGCTCTGAGGCTGAAGTCCTATATGACCACAAACGGGAATTCCTGCATTAACAAGTGCCCTGATTGTCTCTTCTTGCTCCACTCCACCTTCTATCTTAACCGCATCACATCCAGTCTCTTTTAAAGCCCTTCCAGCATTCAAAATAGCATCTCTCTTACCAGTTTGATAGGAAAGAAAAGGCATGTCAAAAATTATCATTGCCCTTTTTCTTGCCCTGACAACAGCTTTTGTATGGTGAATCATCTCTTCCATGGTTACTGGAATCGTTGAATCATAGCCAAGCATCACCATACCAAGAGAATCACCTACAAGGATAACATCAACACCTGCACTATCAAGTATTAAAGCAGAAGTGTAATCATAAGCGGTAAGCATAGTAATCTTTTCACCGTTCCTTTTCATTTCAAGCAATGTTTTTGTCGTAACTTTTTTCATTACTACCTCCAGTTCATGTTTAATCTATTCTACAAAATAAAAAAAGGGGGCTAAAAAGCCCCCTTTCAAGTTAGCTAAAACAGTTGTTATAGACCTTCAGGTCTCTTAACATCATAGAGAACATCATCCATAGGATGCCTGTATAAAGGCATCGCAAGTCTCTTCTCGTCAAGAATGTGGCCTATAAATCCGATAGACCTCCCAAGAACAAAGAACGCGTTAAACGCACCTGCATTGATAAGCTCGTCAATTTCAGAATCCGAATATCCGAGATTTCTGAACATATCAACAAGAAGAACTCCTATTGTTCCGTCAACATTAAGGATAAGGTTTTCTTTCTTGGCAGTCGTAACCTTTTCTACTTCAAGAGCATAATCTAAAAGCTCCGTTGATGGGAAGTTTTCCTTTGCAAAGTTTTTGAGAAGTTCAACCCTCTTGTCAGGGTTCTTTGTTGACTTAATTCTGTGTCCAATACCAGGGATAGGAATCTTCTCAACATTCTTCATGTAGTCAACAAACTCAAATGGATCCATGCCCTGCTCTTTTGCAAATTTAAAGTATTTAGCAGCTCCATCAATAGCACCACCAAACCTCGGTCCTATAGTAAGAATACCGGTTGCAAGAGCTGACATAAGATCTTTTCCTGCTCTTGCAGTAACTTTAGCGTTGTGAGCACCAGAAACACAAGGGCCATGGTCAGCTACAACTTTAATAACCATATCTATAAACTTAGAAGCCCAGTCAGGGAACTTTCTTTTAAACCAGAGAAGACCAATAACATCGGCAATTGAGAAATCTCTTTCAATAACTTCTGAAATCGGAAGTCCGCAGTATGTTGCCTCTTCACCTCTATCGTCAGATATAGTGCAGATAAAGTTGGTAGGCTTTCTAACTTTCCCGGCTTTAACAAGTTTAGCGTAATCTTCAGGAAGTTCCGGAACTTCAGGCTCTTCAATCTCGCCAATTACGCCTTTTGCTCTAAGATCTTCGTAAACGCTTCTTATAATGTCCGGAAACTCATCAAAAGAGTTAGGAACAAGCGCGCCTGCAGCCCTTAAAGCAGCATTCTTAGCGTCTGCTGTTTCTCTATCAGCACCGGCCTTTGCACCTGCATGACCAAACTGAACTTCTCCGGCAAAGTGCTTTGAAATTGTTCCAATACACCATGCAATAAGAGGTTTTGTAATAAGACCATCTTTTAGAGCTTCAACAACTCTATATTCAAGGTCTCCGCCAAGTTCCCCAAGCATAATCATGAATTTAACCTGAGGGTTTTTCTGGAATCTGAGAAGATGATCAAGGAAATCAGAACCAGGAAATCTATCACCACCGATAGCTATACCTTCAACAATACCATCAGCATTTCTGGCGATCACGTTAGAAAGCTCGTTAAACAAACCACCGGAACGGGTAACAAGGCCAACAGAACCGGGTCTATGAAGTTTTGACTTAACAATGTTTTCAATTGTTCCACCTGCGTTACCAATTCTAAAAGCTCCAGCGGCAATACCACCAACAGTAGCAGGACCGATAATCACTTTTCCTGCTTTTTTCGCTTTCAGAGCCATATCTCTTGCAAATCTTTCAGGAATACCTTCTGCCGTGATAGCTATTGTTTTGATTGTAGGGATATTGATAGCTTCAATTGTAACGTTATAAGCAGTTCTAAAAGATGCAAAGTTAACCAGAACATCAGCCTCAGGATGCTTTTCTGCAGCTTCTGCCGTTGATTTATAAATAGGTATCATAATCTCTTTTGTGCCATGGAAAAACTTTTCAAACTTCCTGTTCTGAGTCGGAGCAACAATCGCAACAATGCTTGGGCTTCTTCCAACAATAAAATCGTAATCGAGCATTCTTTGAATAGCATTTCTGTTCAAGTTCCAGAAAATAGCCTTCGTATTTCTATCAAAAAGAATGTAATCGGGTCTTGCCATTCTCAATCCCTCCTTATTTATTGTCACTTAAAGCTTTGCTGACTATTGCTGTGATGTGAGTTTCGGGTCCGTAAACTTCTATCGGAAGACCAAGACTCTCAGCAGCTTCCTTTATCTGCTTAAGTCCAAGTTCATAGTTTGGACCACCACGTCTAACATAAATTTTAACACCTATTTCCTTGAGCTTGTCTGCATACTCTTTCATAGCATCGATAATTCCAGCAAACGTTTTGGCAACGTCTGTAAAGTTAGCGATAGCACCACCTATGATGAGGATCTTAGGTCTTCCCTGAGGATCTTTGCTTCTTGTCATAAGATCAAAAACAGTTTTAACATATTCTCTTGTTTCTGCCCTTGAAGGGTTACCTGAATACTCACCGTAGTTGGCAAGTTCATCAACATAGCCAAGGTCTGCAATCGTGTCGGCGTAAACAACAGAAGCACCACCACCCGCAACTAGTGTCCAGATTCTACCTTCAGGGTTGAGAATTGTCAGTTTAAGAGAAGCACCTGACTTTTCGTCCATATCTTTAATATATTTTTCTTCAGGTGTAAGCTCTCTACCGAATCCGCTCGGAAATTCTATTTCTCCCCACTTTCTTCCAACCACAAACTGAGCCGTATCATCAAGCCTTGCAACAAAATCAAGAGGATAAACCTGATTTCCTGTCATAGCAAGAGGGTTGATTTCAAGGTAGGTAAAGTGAAGGTCTTTAAAGAAGTTGTAGAGTTTTTGAACAAAGTTTGCATATTTATCTTTGTCCTTTATCTCGGCAGGAACATTTTCCCTTATAAGTTTTTTAATCTCTTCATCAGCTGCAAGTGCAGGAATGAAAACTTCCTTAACCTTATCCCAGTTTTCTTCAACATCAATACCACCAAAAGCAGACATAAAAATCTTGTCCCCTTCCCTCTCCATTGTCATCGCAATGTAATACTCCTCATCGTGAGGAACAAAAGGTTCAACGATAAAGTGTGTCAGGTAACCTGTCTGCCCTTTAATCGTAACAGGCTCAGACATCTTTTCCTTTATCCACTTTTTAACATCTTCCCACTTAACATCACCAGGCTTTTCTATCTTGTAAAGAACAAGACCGAGCTTTCCTCTCTTACCAAAAAGCATATCAGGCTTTGCAACGAGAGGCATGTGAAGAAGCCACGGATGACGTTCAGGAAGTTTATCAAGGTCTGTCTCCGGCGTTATAAGAACAGATTTGAAATCGTATTTAAAATCACCGTCAAAATATTCAGACCAGTGGTTGAAAAGCATTTTTTTGGCATCGTACTCTCTGATTGCTCTCTGTGCCATCTATTTCCTCCTTAGCAGGTTGAAATTTTTAAAAAAGCACGGCTTTAAAGCCGTGCCAGAAAACATTAAATAGAGTCAATAATGTCATTAAAGGTTTTACTTGGCCTCATAGCCGCTTCTGCTTTTTCATCGTCAGGAAGATAGTAACCGCCGATATCCTTTGGTGAACCTTCTGTTGCCCTTATTTCTTCAAGAATCTTCTCCTCGTTTTCTTTAAGAGCTTTAGCTATCGGGGCAAATTTCTCAGCAAGCTCCTTATCTTCCGTCTGATTTGCAAGAGCTTCAGCCCAATAAAGTGCAAGGTAGAAGTGGCTTCCTCTTGTATCAAGCTCACCAACCTTTCTCTTAGGCGTTCTGTCATTTTCAAGATACTTACCTACAGCTTCAGAAAGTGTTTCGGCAAGAATCTTAATCTTTTCATTACCAGCTTGTTTGTAAGCAAGCTTAAGAGACTCAACAAATGCAAGGTATTCACCAAGAGAATCCCATCTTAAGTGCCCTTCCTTAACAAACTGCTGAACGTGCTTGGGCGCCGAACCGCCTGCACCTGTTTCAAACACGCCGCCACCGTTAATAAGTGGCACTATTGAAAGACTTCTTGCGCTTGTTCCAACTTCAATAATCGGGAACAGGTCTGTAAGGTAGTCTCTGAGAACGTTTCCTGTAACGGCAATTGTATTAAGTCCCTGTCTAAATCTCTTGAGCGTGTATTTCATAGCTTCTGGCGGAGCCATTATATGCCATTCTATATCTGTAAGGTCGTACTTTTTAAGTTCTTCATTTACCTTTCTGATAAGCTCTCTGTCGTGAGCTCTGTAAGCGTCAAGCCAGAATACAATAGGCTCTCCACTCTCTCTGGCTCTATTTACGGCAAGTTTAACCCAATCTTCAATGGCTATCTTCTTTGTAACGCAGCTTCTGTAAATGTCGCCTGCGTTAACTTCATGATCAAGAAGGACGTTTCCGTCCTCATCAACAACTCTCATAATACCGTCAGCCGGAGGGAAGAATGTTTTGTCGTGACTACCGTATTCTTCAGCCTTCATTGCCATAAGACCCACGTTTGCAACGCTTCCGATGGTCCTGGGATCAAATTGACCGTTAAGCTTAATGTCGTCAACAATTTCCCTGTACATTGTTGCGTAGCTTCTATCCGGAACTGTAATAACACAGTCATCTACTTCACCTGAAGGACCCCAACCCTGAATACCATTTTTGATAACAGCAGGAATAGAGGCATCGATAATAACGTCGTTAGGTCTATGGAGGTTTGTTATTCCCTTATCAGAATCAACCATGTAAAGCCTTGGCTGTTTAGCGTAAATCTCTTCTATTTTCTTCTTAATAGCTTCCTGCTTTTCTTCCGGAAGTTTGGAAAGTTTCTTCTCAAGGTCAACAAGTCCGTTGTTAGGGTTGAAACCTATCTCTTCAAGTTCTTTACCGAACTCTTCAAAAAGCTCCTTAAAGTAAACCCTAATTGCATCACCAAACATCACAGGGTCAGAAATTTTCATCATTGTGGCTTTCACGTGAAGTGAGAAGAGAATATCGTTATATTTAGCATCTTCAAGCACTTCTGAGTAAAACTCTCTAAGCTTTTCTCTATTCATGTAAGTAGCATCAACAACATCACCTTCACCAAGCTCTATTTCTTTCATAACGGTAACGTTGCCGTTTTTATCAACAAATTCGTATCTTATTTTTGTATCTTTTTTAAGCGTAACTGATTTCTCATTTTCGTAGAAGTCTCCACCCTTCATGTGAGCAACATAACTTTTTGAATTTTCAGGAACAGGCTTCATCCAGTTACGCTTCTCAGCCACTTTTCTCGCATAATCCTTAACAGGCTTTGCAATCCTTCTGTCTGAGTTACCCTGTCTGAGGACTGGATTAACAACACTACCAAGACACTTTGCATAAACCTCTCTTACTTTTTTCTCTTCTTCTGTTTTCGGATCTTCGGGGAAGTCCGGAATATCATAACCCTTTGCTTGGAGCTCTTTTATGGCATCAACAAGCTGTGGAATTGAAGCTGAAATATTTGGAAGCTTCATGATATTAGCTTCCGGTTTCCATACAAGCTCACCAAGATAAGCAAGATCATCGGGTGCTTTCCCCCATGCAGCGAGAACCCTTCCGCCGAGAGAAATATCTCTCAGCTCAATCTTTACACCGGCATCTTTTGTAAAAGCCCTGACAATTGGAAGCAGGGAATAAGTTGCAAGTGCCGGCGCCTCGTCAACTTTTGTCCAGACAATGGTAGCCTTTTTAGCCATAGTCTCCTTCCTCCTAAAGAATTTTATTCTATTACTGAAAGTTTCATTGCATTCCCATCGTATAAAGGCCTAAATTAAAGCTTGAGAAATTATATGATTTTTACAAAATTTTTACAAGTTTTTAACAGAAACAACTAAAGCTTTGGCATACAAAGGATAAATGGAGGGTGGAATGTCCGTTTTAGTTGAATTCGCCATGTTCCCGACAGATAAAGGCGAAAGTGTAAGCAAATATGTAAGCAGGATTATAAAAATGATTGACAAATCAGGAGTAGACTACAAACTAACTCCTATGGGTACCGTGTTTGAAACAGATACAATAGAAGAAGCCCTGGAGATAATTAAAAAAGCTTATGAAGAACTTGAGCCTGACTGCAACAGAGTCTATTCAACTGTTAAGTTTGACATCAGAAAGGGAAGAAAAAACAGAATGAAACAGAAACTAGAATCTGTCGAAAAGAGAATAGGAAAGGAGATTAAGAAAATTTAAAAAGCGGGGATGACCCCGCTTTTATTATTTTTCAAGAAGATACTCGTGGATAGCTGCAGCTGCCTTTCTTGCATCTCCCATGGCCTGAATAACGGTAGAGCCACCATGGATAACATCACCACCTGCAAAAACACCTTCAAGGCTTGTTTTGCAAGTTTCTGGATCAACAACAATCTGGCCCCACTTTCCAACTTCAAGTCCATCAACTCCTTCCATAACGATAGGATTTGGCCCCTGACCGATAGCAAGAACAACAGTATCAACATCAAGAACGAAATTTGAGCCTTCTATCGGAACGGGTCTTCTTCTTCCTGATTCATCAGGCTCTGAAAGTTCCATTCTAACGCACTCCATACCAACAACCCAACCATCTTTTCCGATAAACTTCACAGGGTTGGTTAATGTTTTAAAAATAACACCTTCTTCTTTAGCGTGATGAACCTCTTCAACCCTTGCAGGCATTTCTGCTTCAGAACGTCTATAAACAATGTAAACTTCTTCAACACCTTTCAATCTCTTTGCCGTTCTTGCAACGTCCATAGCAGTGTTTCCACCACCTATCACCGCTACTTTTTTACCGACATAGACAGGCGTATCGTAATCGGGAAACCTTGAAGCTCCCATAAGGTTTACTCTCGTAAGAAACTCATTTGCAGCATATACGCCGTTAAGGTTAAGCCCTTCTATTTTAAGCATGTAAGGAAGACCTGCCCCTGAAGCGATGAATACAGCGTCAAATTCTTCTCTAAGCTCTTCCAATGTTTTCGTTTTACCGATTACATAGTTAAGCTTTATTTTAACTCCCAGATCTTTAAGAATTTCAAGTTCTCTATAAACAATCTCGTTTGGAAGCCTGAATTCCGGAATACCATAGATAAGAACACCACCTGGTTCATGTAGAGCTTCAAATATTGTTACAGAATGCCCAAGCTTTGCAAGGTCAGCTGCGCAGGTAATACCACCGGGACCAGAACCAACAACTGCAACTTTTTTGCCGGTAGGCTCATCCTTTTGAGGCTTCTCAATACCTACCTTAGCTTCATAATCACCAGCAAAAGCCTCAAGGGCACCGATAGCTACCGGATCACCGATTTTTCCTACAACACAAACACCTTCACACTGGTTTTCCTGAGGACAAACCCTTCCACAGATGGAAGGTAAGATGTTTTCTTCTTTAATTTTTCTTGCCGCCTCAACAAATTTCCCTTCGGCAATAAGTTTTATAAATTGAGGAATAGGCACTCTAACGGGACACCCCTCAACACAAGGCTGTGTAGGACATTGAATACACCTTTTGGCTTCTTCCATAGCAAGTTCTGGCGTATATCCAAGTTTTACTTCATTAAAATCCTTTATCCTTTCTTCAGCCGGTCTTTCAGGAACCGGAATCCTGTTCTTCTTTATCTCTTTCTTAGCCATGGCTTACTCCCTTCCGCAACCGCAGTGTTTTTTCTGAAATTCTTTTAAAGCTTCACCTTCTAATGACTTAAACATGCGAAGTCTGTTCATAAGCTCATCAAAATCAACCCGATGAGCATCAAACTCAGGACCGTCAACACACGCAAACTTAATTTCTCCGCCAACTGTAACACGGCAAGCCCCGCACATACCAGTGCCATCAACCATTATAGGGTTAAGAGAAGCTACCGTAGGTATGTTGTATTTCTTCGTTAACCCGGCAACCGCTTTCATCATTGGCACAGGGCCAGCGGTTATAACCATATCTATTTTTTCACCTTCATCTATTAATTTCTGAATTCCATCAGTAACAAGTCCTTTCATTCCATAAGAGCCATCATTGGTCGTAACAATTACTCTGTCAGAAATGGCTTTCATCTTATCTTCCCAGAAGATGAGGTCCTTGCTTCTAAAGCCCATAACTGTCGTAATTCTGTTTCCAGCCTCTTTTACACCCTGAGCTATATGATGAATAGGTGCAAGACCCAATCCTCCACCAACGCAAACAACATGTCCCCATTTTTCAATATGAGTTGGCTTTCCAAGAGGACCTACAACATCAGGAATGACGTGTCCTTCCTCAAAACAGGACAGATGAAAAGTTGTCTTACCTACTCTTTGAACCATAAGAGTAATCGTTCCTTCTTCAGGATCTTTTTCTGCAATTGTCAAAGGAATTCTCTCCCCTTTCCTGGAAATCCTTACAATGACAAACTGACCCGGTTTTGCCTTCCTGGCTATGTCCGGTGCTTCAATAACAAACTCGTCAACATTCTCAGCAAGCTCCTGTTTCCTGACTATTTTGTACATGTCCTCACCTCATTCCCTTAATTTTGTCTTAAAATTTTACAAAATTTTTACATCTTTCACCAAGCCTCATTTTAAATTAAAAAAGGAAAGAAGCCTGTTAAAATCATCCGAGGGATAAGATTCTACTATTTCACCAAGAATAGTTATCGCAAGCATAGCTTCGGCAACGACGGCTGCAGCAGGAACGGCACATATATCGGAACGTTCTATGGAAGCCTCATAGGGCTCAAGTGTCTTAAGATCAACACTCCTCAAAGGCTTGTAAAGTGTTGGGATAGGTTTCATCGCACATCTGACAACAACCGGCTCTCCGTTTGCCATTCCACCTTCTAATCCTCCTGCTCTGTTCGTTTCCCTGTAAAATCCTTTCTCCTTGGAATAAAATATCTCATCATGAACTCTGGAACCGGGCAATAAAGCACCTTTAAATCCGTAGCCTATCTCTACCCCTTTTATTGCCTGAATGCTCATCATTGCTCTTGCTATCTTTCCGTCAAGCCTTCTATCCCACTGAACGTATGTTCCGAGGCCAACAGGAACATTAACGGCAAAAACCTCAAAAATACCGCCAAGACTTTCTCCTTTTTCCCTCATATCATCTATGTAGTTTTTAAAAGTTTCTTCAAGAAGTTCATTTTTAACGGGAAGTCTTAATTCAGAACTTTCGGAATTTTCAAAACGCTCTTTGAGAGAGAGTTTTTCATAAAGTCTCACATCAACCTGTTTCTCTCCAATAGCAACAACATAACTTCCGATAAAAATTCCAAGATGTCTCAAGAGATCTTTACAAAGAGCACCGGCAGCTACTCTACCTGCCGTTTCTCTTGCACTTGAGCGTTCAAGAACATTTCGCACATCATCAAAACCATACTTAACAAAGCCTGTCAAATCTGCATGTCCGGGGCGAGGCTTTAAAACCTTCTTTTCTTCCGAAAGCTTCCCCGGTTCCGGTTTCATTATATCCATCCAGTTTTTATAATCCCTGTTCCAGACTGCCATTAAAATAGGGGAACCGAGAGTTTTACCAAGTCTTACACCTGATAAAAATTCAACCTTATCTTTTTCTATTTTCATTCTGCCGCCACGACCGTAACCACCTTGTCTTCTGGCAAGTTCACTATTTACAAAATCAAAATCAACAGGAAAATTCGCCGGAAAACCTTCTAAAAAAGCAAAAATACCTTTCCCATGAGACTCACCTGCCGTAAAAAACCTTAAAGCCACGCTACCTCCCGATAAAAAACTTTTTTCAAAATGGAATTATGTCAAATATAACTTGAATTCTAAACCTTCATATCCTATCATTTCTAATTAAAGGTCCCATTGCGGGCGTAGCTCAGCTGGCAGAGCATCAGCTTCCCAAGCTGAGGGTCGCGGGTTCAAATCCCGTCGCCCGCTCCATAAACCATACCAGGCGGAAACCAAATTGGAAAAGGAAACAATCTTAAAAGATAAATATGCAAAGCTTGATGTCTTAGCCTTAACTATCTCTATTTTTATACATATTTTTGCCCTTAGCATACTCCACATAAAAAACAGTATTTTGAAAACAAAGGAATTTGAAGTTATAGACTTCAACGCTTTCAGCCTGGATACCGAAGTTGACTCTAACTTGATCGCACTTAAAAGCAATCCCGGAAAATCAACGTCCCTCTCCAGTGCAGATATGAGGGTGGAGATACCCTCAGGAATGATTGTTAAAAACAACAGTAGGGGAAGTTCTGGAAAAACAATTATTCCCAAAGCTGTCAAATCGGGGGGAGAAAAAGCATTACTAACTATAAAAACAGGAAGGAAAAACTCTCCGACATCAAAAAGGACAAACAGCCACTCCCTTGGAAATGTAGGATACACACTATCAATTTCAGATAGTACGAGTGGAAGCGGAAAAGGCTCCTTCTCCGACCTGAAAGTAAAAGGCTCTCCAATAGCACCTTACGCACTGAAAATTAAAAAAATCATAATGAACAATTGGAAAAATCCATATGCAGGAACAAACAAAGATTTGACAGTAGAAGTGTCTTTCACAATAAATAAAGAAGGAAAAATGACTTCTTTCAATATTGAAAGACTATCAAAAGACAGCCTGTTTAACGACGCGGCAATAAACGCCATATACAGTTCAGCCCCTTTCCCTCCAATACCAAAAAATATACCCATCGACAGTCTCACCTTAAAAGTAAGGTTTGAGGTAAAATAAAGTGAAGGAAACTTTTCTCACTCTTCTTTTGAATGGCTACTTCAAAACATTGAAAACAGAAATTCAACTTAACAAAGGAGCTATATTCCCTTCTCCTCAAAACCCGGGAATATATATGTTCTGGCACGGTAGAATGTTAATTCTCCCTTTTGCCTTTAAAGACAAAGGAAGTCTTGTAAAAGTTCTTATAAGCAGGCACAGAGATGGGGAGAAAATAGCACGGATAATACACAAGCTTGGATTTGGAACAGTAAGAGGTTCGACAGGGATCAGAAAGGGGGGAGACAAAGCTTTCAGAGAGTTAATCAAAGCTCTGCAAAATGGATACAGTATAGCAATAACACCAGACGGACCAAGAGGTCCAAAAGAGAAGTTAAAGCCGGGAGTGGCAAAACTGGCGATGTTATCGGGAATTCCAGTTTTCCCTGTTACTTTCTCCACAAACAGGGGCAAAAAACTCGATTCATGGGACAGTTTTTTAGTGCCATACCCCTTCTCAAAATGCAAAATCATAATAGACAAACCGCTTATCCCAAAAGAAAATGAAGATTTAAAAAGTTTCTCTAATAGGTTAGAATTAAGCTTAAAGAATCTTACACAACAGATTGACGGAGAGATGGGATGGAAAACTTAATAGCTGTAATGAGTGACTACGGACTTAAAGATACATACGTCGGAACTTTAAAAGCAACTCTTTATATGAACAATCCAGAAGCGCGCGTAGTTGACATTACTCATTATATAAGACCTTTTGATCTGGTAGACGCTGCAATCAAATTAAAATGGTCATACAAATATTTTCCATCAGGCACCGTTTTTTTAATAGCCGTTGATCCTGACCCATCAGCGGAGCTTTTGATAATATCAACGGAAAAATACTACATAGTAACACCTAACAATGGTATCCCGAGCTTGATGCTGGAAGAAGAACCTGCCGATTCTGTGTATGTAATTACGGCAGATCACTATTTCATAGAAGGAAAGGGGAATTTCAGAGGAAGAAACCAGCTTGCTCCGATAGCCGCTCAACTTGCGAAATTTCAATCTCCGTTTTATCTTGGAGACAGCAAAGATCTATCAATAATTAAAAGATTCAGAATTCCTTCTCCTAAAGAAATCGCTCCAGGAAAATTCGAATGTATAGTCATAGATGTTGATGGATTCGGTAATCTCATATTAAACATGGAAAGCACAGGACAACTACCATCAAAAGTAACGATAAACGGCGTTGAGATAACAAACGCGTCAGAAAATTTTGAAAACTATCAGAAAGGCGAATTTTTTGTATCGATAAACCCAGAAGGACACTATCAGATAATATCCTACATGGCATCTGCCGCAAGATTGCTAAAAGCAACCAGAGGAACAAAAGTAACAGTGGAGTTTTAAATGTGGGACAGTGTTTACGATGTAATAGTTGTAGGTGCAGGCCATGCAGGATGTGAAGCAGCACTTGCTGCGGCAAGAATGGGCTGCAAAACGGCATTGTTCACCATAAATGTTGACAAAATAGCCGAAATGTCCTGTAACCCGTCAATTGGCGGCGTGGCAAAAGGAACGGTGGTAAGAGAAATTGATGCCTTAGGTGGCGAAATGGCGAAAAATATTGACGCCACAGGTATTCAGTTTCGGATTCTCAACAAGAAAAAAGGACCTGCCGTCAGAGCTCCGAGGGCACAGGCAGACAAGGAAGCTTACCGTAAAAGAATGAGAATAGTTATAGAAAATACTGAAAACCTTGACATAATACAGCAAATAGTTGACGATATAATCGTTGAAAACCAAAAAGTAAAAGGTGTTTTAACACACATAGGAGCAAGATACGCAGCAAAGGCGGTGGTAGTTACAGCTGGAACGTTCTTAAAAGGAAAAATAATCATCGGATTTGAAGAATTTGAAGGCGGCAGAATGTGGGAACCGGCTGCCAACAAACTCTCCGATTTCTACATAAAGCACGGATTCCGTGTTGCAAGACTTAAAACTGGAACACCGACAAGGTTAGACGGTAGAACACTTGATTTCTCAAAAATGGAAGAGCAGCCGGGAGACGAGCCGCCACCGTTTTTTTCCTACTGGACAGAGCCAAGGGAAATCAAGCAGATACCCTGCTATATAACATATACAACACCTGAAACCCACGAAATCATAAGGAAAAACCTTCACCGTTCCCCCATGTACGGCGAAAAAAAATTAATAACAGGAACAGGCGTTAGATACTGTCCCTCAATAGAGGATAAAATTGTAAAGTTCCCCGACAGACAGAGACACCACGTTTTTGTCGAACCTGAGGGAAGAGACACCATAGAGTTTTATCCGAATGGAACATCAACAAGCCTCCCTTATGATGTTCAGGAAGCGATAATACACTCCATTCCAGGGCTTGAAAATGCAAAAATAATAAGACCCGCCTACGGTATAGAGTATGATTTCATAGACCCGACACATCTATATCCGACACTTGAAACTAAAATAATCAAAGGACTTTTCAACGCAGGGCAGGTCAACGGAACAACAGGTTATGAAGAGGCAGCAGGACAGGGCATTGTTGCTGGCATCAATGCGGCGTTGCTTGCAAAGGGAAGCGACGAAAAGTTTATTTTAGAAAGAGACGAAGCCTACATCGGCGTTATGATAGATGACCTTGTAAACAAAGGTGTAAGAGAACCCTACAGACTTTTTACCTCAAGGGCAGAATACAGGCTGCTCTTAAGATACGACAACGCAGATTTAAGACTGGCAAAATACGGTTATAAATTTGGTTTGATAACGGAAAAACAGTATGAGAAAGTAAAGAAAAAGTATGAAACAGTCAAAATCTTTATAGAAAAACTGAGAGAACTAAAAGTTAAACCGGAAAAAATAAACCTGATACTGGAAAAAGAAGGAACAACACCTATAAAAGAAACAACAAGCTGCTACGACCTATTAAAAAGACCGGAAGTCAAACTTTCATCACTTTTAAAAGTTGTCAAGCTTCCAGAAGTTGAAAGCATAGATAAAAAAACACTCAAAGAAGCACTGGAAGAAACTGAAATAGAGATAAAATACGAAGGTTACATAAAAAGACAGCTTGAGGATATTAAAAAATTCAGAAAGTTAGAAAACATAAAAATACCGGAAGATTTTGACTATGACTCCGTTCCCATATCAACAGAGGAAAAGCAGAAACTTAAAGAAGCAAAACCCCTCACTCTAGGACAGGCATCAAGACTTGAAGGTATAAGACCTGCATCCATATCCATTCTTTCTGTTTACATAAACAGATGGAAGTCCCGTAAAGAGGAAAAAAGTGATTAAGGACCTCTGCACCCTTAACAGCATAAGCCTGCTAGATGAAGCTTTTGAAAAGCTTGAAATTTACAAATCCCTCTTAAAAAAATGGGGGAAAAGGATAAACATAACATCCATACTAAAAGACGAAGAGATTGAGAAAAAGCATTTTTTTGATTCATTGACAGGAATCAAGGCTTTTGAAAAAGCTGGAATTAACTTGAAAGGTAAGCACATAGCTGACATAGGCTCCGGAGGCGGTTTTCCGGGAATGGTACTTGCCGTCGCACTTCCGGAAACAAATTTCACCCTCGTAGAACCAAGACACAAAAGATGCATTTTTCTGGAACAGGTGAAAAGAACTCTGAAACTTAACAACGTCTCAATAGAATGTAGAAGAATCGAAGAGGTGAAAGAGAAAGACTTTGATATTCTAACAATGAGAGCTGTAGAAGATCCGAAAAGTGCAGTAAAGATAACAAAGCCTTTTCTTAAAAATGGAGCAACATTATGTATTTATCGTGGAAAAGAGCCGTTTACAGATGAAATTCCCGGTTTTACAATTGAAATGATAAATCTTGACCTTAAAGGAGTAAACTTTAAACGACACTTTCTCTTTATAAGAAAGGAGGTAAACGTTGGAACCTGAAATCATCGGAGAAAGAATTGTCCTTAAACTCGAAAACGAAGAAGCGTTTGTTAAATTTAAAATCGAACAGAACATAATAATGGTAACCACAACCTACGTCCCCGAATCACAAAGAGGAAAAGGTATTGCAGGAAAGCTGAACGCAAAATTGGTAGAAATGGCTAAAGAAAAAGGAATGAAAATATATCCTCTGTGTGAATATACAAGAAAATACCTTGAACGCAAACAATTCCATGATTTAATACATGAATAACGCAAACAATAATCATTTGCACTTGACTATTTAGAAGAAATGTATTACTTTGATACACAACTGAACGAAGATTCAGAGGATAAGGTGAAAAGATGAGAAAAATTATTGCACTGCTACTTCTTTTAACAGCAAACGGTTACAGCATGACCATCACAGAACTGCAAGAAACTCTGAAAAATAACAACCTGGAAATCAAACAGTCCTTTAAAAATCTTGAATCTGTGAAATTTCAAAAAAAGGCAGATATTAGAAAGTTCTTCCCCATTTTAAACTTTCAAGCATCAGCTTCAAGGTTTTACCCATACACAACCACAATGGGGGAATCCTGGGAAAACGATTTTACTGCCGGCATAACTGCAACTGCAAATATCTGGAACTTTCAGACAAAAACAAAGGTAAACATTGACTCTGTTCAGATAAAAAGCCAGCAGTTAAACATAGATAAAACGTTTGAAGACATCTATCTACAAGGTATATCCTTCCTTATTCAACTGAAAGGAGCAGAAAAAACAATAGCACTAAGAAAAAAAGAACTAGAAAATGCAAAGAAAATATATAAAGTCGCGAAATCAAAATACGACCAGGGATTAGTTCTGATAACAGATGTTCTAAAAGCAAGAGCTAACATTGAAAAGACAAAGAGCAACCTGATCGCATCAGAAGGTGAAAAGGAGAAAATAGAAACAGCACTGCAAAATCTTTTAAACACGGACAAACCTGTAACAGCAGATGTGAAACTTTCTAACAACTTTACTATTCCATCTGCCAAAGAACTCGTAAAGGAAGCCCTGAAAAAACGAAAAGAGTTGGCAATCCAGAAATTAAAAATCAAAACCGCTGAACTAAACATTCAATCGGTAAAAGATACCAATAAACCATCAATAACGGCTTCTGCTTCATACTTCCGCGAAAGCTCTGACCTATCATTTAAAAATGAGAACTACAACCTCCAGCTAAGTCTGAACTGGAAAATTTTCGACTCATTTCAAACAAAATATGAAGCACTATCTGCAGAGAAAGAAAAAGAAATAGCTGAAATTGAACTAAAAAGGCTTGAAAATCAGATAAAAAAAGAAGTTCTAGACAGTTATACAGACTTCCAAATATCAAAGGCAAACCTTGAAAACGCAAAAAGTTACCTTGAATTTGCCAGAAAAACATTCGAAAGAACACTCAATGAATATGAACTTGGCGTTTCCGATCTTGTCTCCCTTCTATCGGCATATAACGAATATGTAAATGCAGAAGAAAACTATACAAACAACCTTGTCAACCTTAACATCGCATACTATAAACTACTAAAAAGCGCTGGAATGCTTGGAGGAACAAAGTGAAAAAACTAATAGCCCTGATAGGAATAATCATACTGATAGCAGCAGGAATGTTTTTTATCAAAAGAAGCAAAAGCAAAGAACTAATTCCTGTTAAAACGGTTAAAGTTAAAAGAGGCACTGTAAAAAACGTCGTTGAAGCATCTGGAATGATGAAACCTCAGGTAGGTGCTAAAGTTAAAGTAGGGGCGAGAATTTCAGGAACTGTTATAAAAGAAAACGTCAAAGTCGGAGATTTTGTTAAGAAAGGTGATCTCATAGCAGTAATAGACAACCGGGAATTAAGGGAAAACCTAAAGATAGCCGAAGCAAACCTTAAAGAAATTGAAAAAAACTATCCTAAAAAGATAAAAACTCAAGAGCTTGCCGTAAAAAGTGCACAGGCAAACCTAAAATCTGCAGAATTAAAGCTAAAGACAGAAAAAGCAAACTATGAACTTAAAAAGTGGGAATTTGAAAGACAGAAAAATCTCTTTAAAACGGGATATACGACAGAAAACGCATACAGACAGGCAAAAGCTGCCTTTGAAAATGCTCAAAACAGCCTGAAAGCCGCCGAAGAAGCTGTAAAACAGGCAAAGCTTGCCCTCGAAAAGGAAAGTGAAGCACTCTCACAGCTGAAAACAGAGTTTCAAGAAAAACTCAAGCAGGCAAAAGCCCAGTATGAACAGGCAAAAATAAGATTCTCTTATTCATATATTTATGCTCCTAAATCTGGTGTTATCTCTTACGTCTCCACACAAGAAGGGGAAACAGTAGTGGCAGGATTGAACGCACCGGAATTCGTAACAATCCTCGTGCCTGATAAACTTGAAAACTGGATATACGTAGATGAAACGGAGATAGGAAAGATAAAGAAGGGACAAAAAGTACAGTTTACCGTAGATACATACAGAAACAAAACATTTGAAGGGAAGGTTGTTGAAATATACCCTGAGCCGAAGGTTCTCAACAACGTTGTTTATTACATCGTCGTAGCAAGAGGCTTTAAAAAAGCGGCCCTCTTAAAACCTGATATGACAACCCACAACGAAATTATTATAGGTATTAAGAAAAACGTGCTGGTTGTTCCAAACAATGCCGTTAAATGGAAAAAAGGGAAATATGTAGTCTATAAAGTCGTTAACGGAAAAGTGAAAGAAGTTCCTGTGAAGGTAGGCTGGTCTGACGATAAATACATGGAAATCGTTAAAGGCCTGAAAGAAGGCGACACAATAGCACTCAAGGTAAAGGTGAAATAAATGGAACTCATTAAGCTTGAAAATATAACAAAAACTTTTTATCAGGGAGACATAGAAACAAAAGTCCTGAAAGGGATAAACCTTACAATTAATGAGGGAGATTTTGTCGCCATAATGGGGCCTTCCGGTTCTGGTAAATCAACTTTAATGTATATCATTGGATTTCTTGACAAACCTACCAGCGGAAAATACTATTTCCGTGGAGAAGATGTATCATCATTTGACGACGACAAAATATCAAGGCTAAGAGGAAGACATATAGGATTTGTTTTTCAATCCTTCTATCTCGTTCCTTATTTAAACGTGAAAGATAACGTACTCCTCCCCACCATATATCTGAAAGGCAATGAAAGAAAAGAGGTTTTTAAAAATACAACTCCAGAAAAAAGAGCAGAGGAAATACTAACACGACTCGGACTAAAAGAGAGAATCTCCTTCAGACCGGATCAGCTCTCCGGAGGACAGAAACAGAGAGTTGCCATAGCAAGGGCTCTAATCAATTCACCATCCTTAATCATAGCCGACGAACCGACAGGAGCCCTTGACCAGGCTTCAGGAAAAGCCGTAATGGAAATATTCACGGAGCTTAACAGAGAAGGAAAAACAATACTCATCGTTACCCACGACCCTGAAGTTGCCCGTTACGCCAAAAGAATCATAAGAATAAAAGATGGAGTGATTGAAGAGTGAACGGGCTTTACTTTAAAGATCTATTTTCGTCTCTATATCATAATAAGGTTAGAACGGCTTTTGCACTGCTCGGTATTGTAATGGGAGTAGCTTCATTGGTTTTAATCGTTGCGGCAATACAGGGAAGCACCTTAAGAGCAAGAAAAATAATACAGAAACTCGGTCCTGATTCAATATTTATTGTATCGGGAAAAATGGGAGCAGGCCCAAGACACAGAACTATGACGCTTACCATACAGGATGTAAAAGATATATCAAGACTGGAAGGTATATTTGCACTAACTTACGGACTGATTAAACCGGTAAGAATTTCTGCAGGAAAGTATGCCAAAACCACAACCAGCTTTGGAGTCGGCCCTAACTGGATAACCTCATGGGACTACCGTATGGACATAGGAAGGGACTTCACACCTAACGATTTTAAAAACTTTAGAAAGGTATGTATTGTCGGTTGGGACGTAGCAAACTTCCTGTTTCCAAACCAAAATCCCATAGGTAAAGTTATCATTGTTGAAAAAACTCCTTTCAGGATAATAGGTGTCTATAAAAGAAGAGGGAAAACTCCTCAAGGAAGAAACATGGATGACAGAATTTTCATACCTTATCCCATTTACAAAAAAGTCGTTTTTCCTCTCAAAGAAGACAACATATCTCTTATAAGGTTCCGCGTCCAGAATATGGACGAATATGATCTGATACTTAAAGAGACGAAACAGATACTATCAAAACGGCACGACATAAAGGAAGAACTAACCATTATAACGCCGTCTCTTGTAAAGAAAGTGCTTTCCATGATAAGTGCCAGTCTATCCATGTTTTTAGGACTTGCATCCGTTACAGCTTTGGTTGTCGGCGGATTTGTTCTTTCCAGTATTTTTTACATCAACATTTACGTAAGACAGTGGGAAATAGGATTGAGAAGGGCAATGGGAGCAACAAAAAGGGACATTCTCATAAGGATAATGGCAGAAAGCGTGGTAATAGCTATTATTGGAGCAATAATAGGAACAGCAATAGGGCTTATCGGTGTTAAAATAGTTTTACCCCTGCTTTCCATTCCAGTTGTTTATCCTGTCGAAGCCTTTATCCTTGCAGTTTTATTTTCCGTTGCCGTCGGATTGATAGCGTCATACGCACCGGCAAAAAAAGCAGCTGAATTTGAACCGGTAGAATCTTTAAGGTCAAAGGTTTAAGCGATGATAGAGATAGAGACGATACTTCACTACTTCGGAAGCAACAAAAAAAGAACAGTCCTGGCGGTTATAGGTGTTGCCATCGGTGTTTTTTCACTGGTGCTGATGATGGGAATAACTGGTGCCATGAAAAACAAGGTAAACGAATATCTGGGAGACCTTGGAAGTCAGGTTTTTGTCGTTATTCCCGGAGAAGTTAAAAACCTCGGCGGAAGACTGCTCCAGGTTAAATTTTTCCCGACACTTACGTTAAAAGATGCTAAAGCCATAAAAGAAAGATGTGTCCTCGTAAAAGAAACTTCTCCTATAAAAGAAGTTTATCCACCTGTTCATGCAAACGGCAAGTTTTCAACACCGAAAGTTCTGGGAGTTGATGAGAACTATGCAGAAATAACATCATCTTATCCTGCCGCTGGTAGATTTATAACAAAAGACGACGTGGAAGAATTTAGACAAGTTGCCGTTATCGGTGTTGAAGTGGCACAGGACCTTTTCGGTGAAAAGTATCCGGTCGGAAAAATACTCTACCTTTACAACGCTCCGTATAAAATTATCGGTGTTCTACCGCAAAAGGGAACTGATATCTCCGGCGAAAACCTGGATAACAGAGTTCTTGTTCCAATCAGCTGTGCAGTTAGAAGGCTGGAAAATGTCGATTACATAGACAGTATTTATGTTCTTCCAGTATCCGAAAAGGTCGTAAACGAAGCAATGAAAGAAGTTGCTTCGCTGCTTAAAAAAAGACATAAGAAAAAAGATTTCTCGATCAGCCGTTACGAAGATCTTGTAAACACTCAGAAGGAAGCGATGGAAATATTCTCCGTTCTCAGCGTAACAGTAGCAACAATTGCCTTCAGCGTCGGAGCTCTCGGAATACTTGCAGTCATGACATTATCAGTCTATGAAAGGCTTGTTGAAATCGGTATCAGAAGAGCTTTCGGAGCAACAAAACTGGACATCTTTAAGCAGTTTCTCTTAGAAGCAACCATACTTTCATTAAGCGGCTCAATTTCAGGTGCAGTGATAGCAACCGGACTTGTAAACATCATCGCCAAAATAGCAAAATGGCAACCTTACATTCCAATAAAGGGGATCTTCATATCAATAGCCCTGTCAATAATAGTAGGACTGATAGCAGGAGTTTATCCAGCAATGAGAGCTACATCCTTTGAGCCAAAGGAGATATTGAAAGATGCATGAAATAGTCGTTGAAATAGCAGGAGAGGAGAAAAAAATCCCCATAAAGAAACGCTCAATAAGAGTTGATTCTATTCTGGAAAAACTTTCCATATATCCGGAAACCGCTGTTGTCGTAAAAGGAAAAGAACTTCTGTGCGATGACGATAGAATAAATGCAGGAGAAAAGGTTAAAATAATTGTAGCTACTTCCAAAGGTTAAGGCGGTTTTAATGTTATGTAAAATCTGCAAAGCGAAAGGAAAAAGAGAGAAGGCAGTTATTTTCATACGACATCACAGATTAGCACTATGTAAAAAGCATTTTCTAGAATGGTTTCAAAAGCAAACACTTAAGACCATAAAACACTTCTCTATGTTCAAGAAAAATGAAAAAATAGGTGTCGCTGTTTCCGGCGGTAAAGACAGTTTATCCTTGTGGCAGCTATTAACAGAAGCTGGATTCGAAACTGTAGGCATTCACATATCCCTTGGAATAGATACAGAAGATTACTCAAAAAAGTCTCTTAACCTATGCCAAAAACTTGCAGAAAAAATAAACAAACCTCTCATTGTTTTTGATTTAAAGAAAGAATTTGAACATACCATAGAAGAGATAGCAAAACTTTCAGGAAGAAAAGATATCTGCTCCATATGCGGAACATTTAAAAGATATATCATGAATAAAGTGGCACTCAAAGAAAACCTATACGCAATAGCAACAGGACATAACCTCGATGATGAGTCCGCCGTTCTTCTTTCAAACACGATAAGATGGGAAATCGGATATCTCGGCAGACAGTATCCTGTTTTACACGAAAGGGAAGGATTTGCAAGAAAAGTAAAACCATTCTGCTTTTTAACAGAAAAAGAAATAGTAAGTTATGCAATTTTAAAAGGAATAGACTTTATGGAAACCGGATGTCCAAATGCAAAAATGGCAACATCTCCCGCATATAAGCAGGCTCTCGCATATCTTGAACATAAAATGCCAGGAACAAAACTGAGGTTTTACAAAGAGTTTTTGAAAAAAGCAAAACCGATATTTGAAAAAGAAACAAAAGAAGAATACGACCTCACACCTTGCAAAATATGCGGAATGCCAACAACCGCAGATATCTGCTCTGTTTGTAGAATTCTTGAAAAAATAAGAGGTGTAGATGCTTAAAGTGGGGAAAATTGAGTATATAAATGTTCTTCCTGTATATTTTGGATTCATCGACGGTGTCATTCCCTTCGAATACCAATTTAAAGAAGCAGTCCCATCTGCGTTAAACGAACTTTTAAGGGAAGGAAAAATAGACATAAGTCCCATATCTTCTTACGAATTCATAACAAACAGTGAAAAGTACTTCCTATTTCCCAATTTCTCTATATCTTCTTTTGGAGAGGTTAAAAGTGTTCTCTTCTTTTCAAAACTTCCGATTCATCAACTTCACAGGAAAGATGTATGGCTTACAAAAAGCTCAATGACATCAAGAGCTCTCATCGAATATCTCCTTAAAAACAGATATGGGGTAGAACCCAACTACTACTATTACAGCATGAAAGAAGGTAATCTTCCAAAAAGTGCAACGGCAGTTCTCGCAATCGGTGATGATGCGTTTAAATTCTTAAAAGACAAAAATTTCCGTTTTATATACGATCTCGGAGAAGAGTGGAAAAACATATACGATCTTCCTTTCGTTTTTGCAGTGTGGGCGGTAAGGCGCCAAACTGTTGAAAACCAGCCTTTATCCGTAAAAAAAATCTACAATAAATTTTTAGAATCTAAAAAATATGGGCTAAATCACTTAAAAAAAATAGCAGCAAGATACGCTCCCAGGGTCGGACTAACGGAAAAAGAGTGTATGGAATATTTTAAATGTCTAAATTACGATTTTACAAACCTTCATAAAAAAGCCATCAACAAGTTCGCACAGTTATTAGGTTTTGACATAAAGGTAGAAAAATTTCTACTTTCTATGTGAAACTCCTATATTTTCCTTTAACAACTATCTACGGAGAAACACATGCACATAGACTTTTTCAAGCTCTACCTTATGATTATCTCTTCAATTACATTTGGTTATCTGATAGCAGCCATAAGTGTAGAAACAGGTTTTATAAACTGGCTCGGTCTCAAAACGGTAAAATTTTCCAAACTTGGGATTCATCCTCTTTTATCACCAATACCTGTATTATATCTTGTAAGTCCAAGGGCAGCTCACCTCCACGCTTCCGAGTTATTAAAAAAAGGAAAAATAAAACCAAAAGATATCTATATTGCAGCAGCTGCATCAAACTTTCCAATGAGAATAACATTCCTCTATAGATACTACTTCCCTGTTTTAATTCCTTTAATAGGTTATCTTGCAGTTTATTACGGCCTTTTAAGACTTGCTTTTGACACAATTATCTTAATTGCAGTTCTTATAATAGGAAAAAGACTTTACAAAAACACAAAACATTCTGATGAAAAGATAGAAAAAGTTAATATTATATTCAATTTTCAAACTCTAAAAAAAGGAGTGATAAATGGCATTAAAGAGAGCCTTAAGTTTATAGTAAAGTTCTCTCCTTTATTCATTTTTATAATTTATTTAATCAGTAAAGGAATAATGGCAAAAATGCTAACTGTAATGTCTCCTGTGTTAAAGTGGATAGGACTTGATGACCTTGAAGCAACTTATGTTGCAACTGCTGCAATAAGTCCACCTGTAGCTTATGGACTTATTAAAATAATGCTTGCAAAACACTATCCAACAACAAAAATCCTCGGCACAATGTTTTTAGGCAACGCTATTTTTACATTCTTAAGAGCATGGTGGGCTTATGTTCTCCCATACTATTACGGATTATACCCTTTAAACGTAACTTTTATGTTAATCTCCATACAAAGCTTTATGCCTGCAACGTATAATCTGCTAATGGGCATACTACTTTCAAGGATTTAAAATAAAAATCCATCAGAATTCAGCTCCAAATCAAATAACTTGTGAAATATAAAAAACTAATTAACCTTATCTTTATCAATAAGAAAAATTCCTTTCATTTTTGATTCACCTTCTACCTGAATAAATCTACCGTTATCCCTAATGAACTCTAAAGCTTTACCAAAATAATTAGTATCCTTTAGCCTCTTACTGTTACCGACCATAATAAAAAGATGCTTTGCCCTGGAAATGGCAACATTAAGTAGGTTAGGTTTAGCATCTATAAAAGTTGTACTATCATTTTTCTGAACCACAGTTGACATTATAACTACCGGGGCTTCCTGTCCCTGAAATTTATGAACGGTTCCTATCTTTTTGGACTCCAACAACCCCTTTAACTCTTTCTGAAGTAACTTTTCTTGTTTTACAAACGGTGTTATTACTATTATTTTATCATTGGAATATCCTGTATTTATTAGTTCTTCTACCAAGCACTTTACCACTTTTGCCTCAATTAAGTTGGTATTTTTTTCTGTAGATTTCCCTTTGAGAACATCTACGAAAACCAAATGACTCCCGCCCACTTTGTTTAATCTTTCCAAATCCTTACCTTTAAGTGATGGAGTCGCTATCTCCAGCCGTTCGTAACCCGCTACAACCTTGAAGAGCTTAGCGATAGGTTCCTGGCATCTGCGGTGTGCATCTAGAAAACATGCTTCACCAAAGTCGTCGTAGTCACCGGTTTCGCAGCGGGCAGTTCGGTGATAGGTTGACGTTCTGGCCGGTGAATAGCGATTTATGAATTCTATATTGTCGTTATAGAAGGTTTTATGAAAACGCTCAATCTCATCCTCGGGAACCGCAACCACGGGTTCCAATTGTAAAGGATCGCCTACCGAAATAACCTTTTCGGAAAAGTATACAGATGGATAACTCAAGTGTGGTAAAGCCATTGCCGCCTCGTCTACATAAAGAATGTGTATAGGTTTATAGAACTCCTTTTTAAGAAGGTCTTTAACTTTTTCGAATATATAGGGCGCAGAATGAAGGCTGGAAAAGTGCACGGGATAAACCAGAGAGAGATATCGGTAAAATTTTTCTATTCCCAAATCTTTTACTATTTCTCTACCTTTGCTTACGTCGTCTTTGTTGCCCATCAGTAATTTAAAAGCATCCAAGGCCTTTAGAATGTCTTCTTTTTGTCTTAATGCTTCAAGGTATAAAAACCTAGAGGCTAAGACAAAGAGCTTTCTATTTGTTTCAACGGTTAGTAACTTCCAAAGTTTTAAAAAATCCAATTGACCATTAAATTGACCATTAATGAGTTCACTTGCATTTAACTGTAAGTTTAATCCCTTTTCTTTTAAAGTTTCCTCTATTTGGTCTTTCTTAATTGTCAGTTTTTCGGTAAGTTCTAACTTTTCCCGTCGTAAATCAACGATCTGTTCTATAACCGGCAAATTATTTAAATAGATATCATCTGGTTTTTCTTCTAAAAGACGTTTCGCCTCTAGATGTAGATTTTTCAACTTTTTAAGATTTTGAAGAGCCTTTTTGGCATCGAGTTCAAAATTTACACCTAAGACATTTAACACTTTTTGATTTTTAATCAAAAACTTTTCGATCTCTTTCTTTTCTCTTTTTAGGAAGAGATCCATAATTCTGTCAACTATATTACGTTTTTGCAAATATTGTTCCAATTCAATCACACTTTTTATGAAATCTTTATTCATTAGTAAGGGTAAATTTTTAAAATCAAATCCAATTGAATTGAGATCCTCAAGCCACCTCCTTGTTTTCTCAATATTTTCCTCCAAATCTTTTAAGTCCTCATTGACCAAATTGGAGAAAGCAGATGGGCGTTTTGATATTTCATTTAGCCTTGTTTCGACTTCGTCAAGGTGTTGCTCTAACTTCCGTATCTCTTCAATCTTTTCTATAAGAAACTTTAAAGTTTCCGCGGTTTTATCTAGTGAAGAATAGAGCTTTAACAACTCTCGTTTGGTATTTTCGTACTCCTCACCGTTAAATTGATCTTTTTTTAATCGCTCTGCCAGGTTTTCAACCCTCTCCAATGATTTTTGTATGTTTTTCTTTTTTCCACCAACGAAATAAAAACCGTATCCTTCCGCATAAAGTGGAATTTCCTTAAATTCTTTTGGTATTTCTTTCTTGCCATCCGTTTGTGTCAGTTCAAACTCCCTGGCGGCGTTTTCAACAGCTTTATTTGCCGTAGATGCTACCAATATAAGTGCGGAAAAATCTTTTTCATCTTTTACTATGCTTATGGCCCTTTCCACCAAGGTTGAGGCTATAATCGCCATCAGAACGGTGGTTTTTCCCGTTCCCGGAGGACCTTGAACCGCTATCAGATTTTCTCCCTCTGCCTTCTTCTGAAGTAAAAGAGCCTGACCCCTGCTCAGCTCAAATTTATGAAAGGTTCCAAACCAAGGAACGGAGCTCGGTTCGTTGTATTTGTCAAAACCTACGGTTTGCTCTCCGAAAAAATATCTGTGTGCTGCTGAATTTTCCTTCGGTTGAGGGAAATCGCTAACCAAATCTTTTAATATCGTTTCCACCTTTTGCCCTTCGAAGTATTCGAAGTCTCTTGTTTTATCGGTGGTAATTACAAAATCAAAAGATGCTAGCTCATACGTACTTTTTTTAATTTTTCCTCCTAACCAATTTTTAAATTCTTTGTAAACTCCCTCAAAAGTATCAGCATCTGAAGTTCTCATTCCAGACAGAGAAAGAAAATCTTTTAACAAACTTAACAAAGGTTTTTTAGTTAATTCGTCAATTTCCTGTGGTTCAAAATTGAGAGCTCTGACCAAAACCGGTTTTGCAACAAAAAAATCGCTAAATGATTCTGTATCAATTTCTATTTTCTCTATCTCTTTATCAGCATCTTTCTTAATTATAAATAGCGGTAAATAGGTCTCTTCACCATTTCTTTTTCTTTTCAGAACAGGAAAACCTAAATAAATCTGACTTCCTTCGTTTAAAGTTTTCTTAAGTTCATCTGGTATAAAAATTGTTAATTTATTGCCTTCAACTTTTATTCTATTATTACTTTCAATCCCTATTCCACTGCTTAAGGTTGCTCTTTTATAATCATCAAATCCTTCAGCTTTTATCTTTAAATTGTGTAACTTTTCCAATTCTAAATATTCCAACCATGATTTCAAAATCTCTTTATATTGCACCACTTTTATCCTTAAATTTAGTTTTAAGCAAGAAGATTTTTATCTTTACATCATTTTTCCTACCTAATTTTTCCCCTACCTAGTTAATGTTTTCTTATTGTACCAAAAATATTCTTCAGCAAATTTACAGGTAGTGTACGATATTTTGTATAAGCTGGAGGAATGAAGTAACCTATTGGGAACACTCCACAAATACCAACTCCGAAAGGAGAAAAATGGAACTGCAAAAGATTTTACTAAACCTTATTAAAGAGTATGGTAAAGTAAACCTTAGAGCCAATTATAATAGATGAAAGAGAAGTGTTCCTTAAAGAATATGGAAAGACAAAAAAAGAGATTCAGGAAATGTTCTTTAGTAAATGCCCCTAAATGGCTTACATAAAATCATTAACACTTTTGAAAACACGATGGGGAACATGCAATCCAAAAGCAAAGCGAATATGGCTAAATTTAGAACTTATCAAAAAACCAACAGAATGCCTTGAATATGTAATACTACACGAACTTGCCCACTTTATAGAAAGACACCACAACAAAAACTTCAAGGCAATCCTTGATAAATATATGCCTAACTGGAAAATTACCAAAGATAAACTAAATAAGCTTAATTTATAAAAAGGGGAGGCTTCTCCCCTTTCTTTTTAAACCAGATCAAGCTCCATAACTTTTGTCCAAGTCTTAACAAAATCCTTTACAAATTTTTCCCTGTTATCATCTTGAGCATAAAACTCTGCCTGAGCTCTAAGTTCAGAATTTGAACCAAAAATTAAATCCACCCTTGTTCCAACATATAACTCATCACCTGTTTTTCTATCGTACCCTCGAAAAATATCCCTTCCATTAATTTTATCAGGTTTCCACTCTATACCCATGTCAAGAAGATTAACAAAAAAGTCATTTGTTAATACACCCACTCTATCAGTAAAGACACCATAATTAGTTCCACCATAATTAGCACCAAGAACTCTTAAACCACCTATCAAAACAGTCATTTCAGGAACTGTCAGCTTTAGCATAGAAGCCTTATCAACCAAAACATACTCTTCTACTTCTGCAAGATCACTACCTTCTTTTAGGTAATTTCTAAATCCATCAGCTTCAGGCTCCATAACAGTATACGCAATAGTATCAATCATCTCTTGAGTAGTATCATTTCTTCCAGGCCTAAAAGGAACTTTAATATTGTAACCTGCATCCTTAATTGATTTCTCAAGAGCTGCAACACCACCAAGCACAATTAAATCTGCAAGAGAAACTTTCTTATTACCTTCTTGTGAAGAGTTAAATTCTTCTCTTATCCTCTTTAAAGTATCAATAACTTCTGGAACATATGTTGAGTGAATTTCCCAATCTATTAACGGCTTAAAAGCAATCCTTCCACCATTTATACCACCTCTTTTATCTGAATCTCTATATGTAGAAGCTAAAGACCAAGCTGTATATATTAGTTCTGAAACAGTCAACCCACAGCTTAAAATCTCTTTTTTTAAGTTTTCAATATCCTCTTCATCTATCAATTGATAGTCAATCGGAGGAACAGGATCCTGCCACACAAAATCTTCTTCAGGAATTTCTGGTCCAAGATATCTTGACTTTGGACCCAAGTCTCTATGTGTTAACTTAAACCATGCTTTCGCAAAAGCTTCCTCTAAAAGTTCAGGATTTTCAAGAAATCTTTTTGAAATTTTTGCAAACTCTGGATCCATTTTTAAAGCTAAATCGGTAGTAAGCATTATAGGAGCATGCTTCTTTCCTTTTATATGTGCATCAGGAACCATATCTTCTTCATCAGGATTTATAGCAACCCACTGCCAAGCTCCTGCAGGACTCTTTTCTAAATTCCATTCATACTTGAAAAGGACTCTTAAAAAACTATTATCCCATTTAATAGGAGTAGGTGTCCATGCACCTTCAAGGCCACTTGTTATTGTGTCAGGTCCTTTTCCAGTCTTATAGCCATTCTTCCAACCTAATCCTTGTTCTTCAATAGGTGCTGCTTCAGGCTCTGGTCCAAGATACTTAGAAGGATCCGCAGCACCGTGACATTTTCCAAATGTATGCCCTCCTGCTATAAGAGCTACTGTTTCCTCATCGGTCATTCCCATTTTTCTAAAACTTTCTCTTATATCTTGTGCAGCAGCAAGAACATTTGGTTCTCCATCAGGCCCTTCAGGATTTACATAAATTAAACCCATCTGAACTGCTGCAAGTGGCCCTTTTATCTTTCTATCCTCTGTTCTTCTCATATCTGCAAGCCACTCTGTTTCAGGCCCCCAATAGGTTCCAATATCCGCTTCCCAGTTATCTTCTCTTCCTGCACCAAAGCCTAAAGTTTTAAAACCCATATCTTCAAGAGCAACGTTTCCAGCAAGAATAAAAAGATCAGCCCATGAAATTTTATTTCCGTATTTCTTTTTTATTGGCCACAGTAACCTTCTTGCTTTATCAAGATTAGCATTATCAGGCCAACTATTCTCAGGAGCAAGTCTTTGGTTACCTCCACTTGCACCACCTTTTCCATCAATTAGTCTATAAGTTCCAGCACTATGCCATGCAAGACGTATAAAGAATGGACCGTAGTGACCATAATCAGCAGGCCACCATTCCTGAGACTCTCTCATCAATTTTCTTAAATCTTCCTTAAGAGCAAAATAATCAAGTTTTGAGAATTCTTCTTTATAGCTAAAATTGGAATCATAAGGAACAAGATAAGGGTTATTTTTCTGCAAAATTTTAAGATTTAATCTATCCGGCCACCATTTTGCAATTATATTTCCACCCTCTTTCACAAAGTTAAAATCTTCTTTTGAAAACCTAAACGATTGTCTTCCCATAAAAGCCTCCTCATAGCAAAATTTTAATCTTCTGGAACAAAAGCATTTTTAGGCGCCCCACAAACAGGACAAACCCAATTGTCAGGTAACTCTTCAAATGGAGTGTTAGAAGAAACACCATTAGATGGATCACCTTTTTCAGGGTTATAGACATACCCACAAACAGAACAGATATACTTCTTCATTTTCAGCCTCCTTTATTGATAATGATTAACGTTCTCAATTTAAAGTATAAAAAATTTCTAATTTTGTCAAGCAATTTATTTAGAACATTTAAAAGTAGAAAAGTAAAGTAACTTCATTCCTTCTAAAACCTTAAGTTTACATACACTCTCTTTCCTTTTACCTTCTATTAAAAATTCTCCTTTCTTTAATGTTATTTCCTTTTTCCCACTTTTTAATTCTTTGTATGTTTTAGAAAGTAAAGGCACTAAACTATCAGGAACTGTCTCATTTGTTGAAGATATACTCTCCTTAATTTCTCCTTTACAGACTTTATAGTTCATAACAGAAGCACCCTTTTTTCCCCACTCTGTTCTTATTACAGATACAAATTGGCAACCATCAGATGTTTCTCTATTAAATATTCCATACCTTGTTATATAACCTACTTCATCTGTTAAATCTTTCTTTTTCATAGCAACTATCAACGCTACAGCAGCATCACCTCTTAAATCAAAAGGAGTGGACTTAATCTCAGTTTTAGACACTTTACTTACACCTAAACTGACACTCTTCACAGAAACAGTTCCACAGGAAGAAACAGCGATTAACAAAAAGAAATATAACAGTTTTCTTACATTTGACATGGCATCTCTCCGAAGAATAAATTATTGTAATGATATCACTTCAAAACCGGAATGGTAGGATATGGAGAGAGAAAAGCAGAGAAAACTGAAATTATGGCTGATGGAGCTCAAAAACTTTATTAATCGAACAGAAAACACAATAATAGTAGTCGAAGGAAAAAGGGATAAAATAGCCCTTAAAAAATTCGGAATAGACAGAGTTTATCCGCTTAAAGGAAAGGGATTTCATGATTTTGCCCAGATACTCAGCGACGAAATTAAACCTCAATCAATAATTCTAATAACAGATTTTGATCCGGAAGGAGAAATTATTTTTCAAAAATTACAGAAAATATTTTCCAGATATAATCTCCCTATCGACACATCTTTCAGGGAAGAACTTAGAAAAACAGGAATTAAGTTTGTTGAAGAAATTCCAAAAAGAATTTTCAAATAGGGGAAGAGCCTCCCCACTAACCTACACTATTACCAAATTCAATAACCTTTCTCAAAACTTCAAAAGGTTTTCCACTGTCCAGCAAATCAACGGAAAGTTTAATTCCATCAGACGGAGTATCAACCTTTCCGGCAACATAAAAACCAAATCCAGCATTAATTGCTACCATGTCTTTTCTGGCAGACCTATCTTCACCTTTTAAAATAGACTCTATCATATTTTTATTTTCTTCAAGGCTATCTGCAGCTGCTATATCTTCAATCTTTGCTCTCTCAAAACCAAAATCTTCCGGTGCAATTACATAACTTTTAATATCTCCGTTAGATAGTTCTGTTACTTTTGTCCTTTCACAAATCGTAATTTCATCCATACCGTCGTAACCGTGAACTATACAGGCCTTTTTTACTCCAAGCTTTGAAAGAACACCTGCTATTTTTTCAGAAAGCTCCCCGTCAAAAATTCCCATAAGTTGCCTTTTTGCTCCTGCCGGATTGGTCAGAGGGCCTAAAATATTAAATACCGTTCTAACGCCAAGTTCTTTCCTCGGTTTTATAACGTTCGCCATAGCTGGATGAAAAACCGGAGCGAACATGAAACCAAAACCTGTTTCTTCTATACATCTACCGACATCTTCAGGAGAAAGATCTATTCTAATACCTAAAGCCTCAAGTATATCGGCACTTCCACATTTACTTGAAACTGATCTGTTCCCGTGCTTTGCAACAGGAACACCGCCGGCTGCAAGAACAAAAGCAACAGTCGTTGAAACATTAAAAGTTCCTTTCAGGTCTCCACCCGTTCCACATGTATCCACTATTTTCTCTTTAAGAGAGTCAGGAAGATTAACCTTTCTGCTCTTCTCTCGCATTGCGGAAGCTGCTCCTGCGATTTCTTCTGTAGTTTCCCCTTTCATCCTGAGAGCAACTAGGATTCCAGCTATCTGAGCAGGAGTAAATTCTCCATCCATAATCTTCCTGAAAAGTTCTCTGGTTTCATCATAAGAAAGATCTTCTCTTTCAATAACTTTCTCCAGGACTTTTCTGTATTCCATAACTCACCCCCCAAGGTTAAAAGAAAAAAACGGTAAATTGGAAATTATTTTATCAACTTCCGAAACAGAATTAACAAGGAATAAATGAGATTTGCAGGAACAATCCGAACATCCAAAATCTGGAACACTTTCAAAAACTTTCTCGAATTTATCCGCGATATAGCATTCAATTCGCTCTTCGGGAAAGCAATAAACAACGAGCGGTTTAAAAGAACGGAAAGTTGAGACATAATCAAGATGCCAGTGCTTTTTCTTTCGCTTCTTTAAATGTCTATTCAACCGGCTTTTCAACCCTCCTGCTCCAAAAGCAGAACCAACATAAGAGTAAATGCCCTCAGAGAGCATAAAACTCTTATTCCTGGTATGTATCAACTTTCTTTTTTGCAGACTAAAAACGAGAATATAGGTTCCTTTACTTTCCGGAAAATTCACATTCAACAGTATTCCTCCAGAATGGAAAGGGCAACATTCATACCATCAATTGCAGAACTTGTTATACCTCCTGCATAGCCTGCTCCTTCCCCTGCTGGATATAAATTTTCAAAAGTTAAGGACTTAAAATGCTCATCCCTCAATATCCTCAAAGGAGATGATGTTCTGGTTTCAACACCTATAACCGTAGCCTCTTCACTGACAAACCGTTTCAACCTCTTTTCCCAATAACCAAAAGCCTTCCGGAGGGATTTATAAATAAAACCTGGAAGAATACAATCAACTCGCGCTGACGCAATCTCAGGGATAAAACCGTGTTTAGGAAGTTTTTTAAAGGGTGTTTCCTTTTTCTTCAGAAAATCCATAAGATTTTGTGCCGGCATTGCATAATTACCTCCACCGGCAACGAAAGCAGTCTTTTCAAGCTTCCTTTGAAAGTCAATAGCCTTAAACGGATCATTACCAAAATCTTCTGGAAAAACCTGAACAACTATGGCACTGTTCGCCATAACACCTTCTCTGGCAAAGTTACTCATCCCATTGGTAACAACCGTTTCCCTCTCCGATGAAGAACAGATAACTACCCCTCCCGGACACATACAGAACGAAAAAACACCCCTGTTTCCCGCTCTGGCAGTTAAGGAATACTCTGCCGGAGGAAGTGCGGGATTCTCATAATATTTCCCATACTGCATCCTATTAATTAATCTTTGAGGATGAATAATCCTCACACCGACTGCGAAAGGTTTTGCAGCCATTTTCACACCAGTATTTTTAAACATTGCAAAAGTATCTCTTGCACTGTTACCCACGGCAAAAACAACCACATCAAAAGATTCTTCATAGATTTCATTTTCGAGTAAATCCTTTACAACAAGAGAAGTAACCCTATTTCCGCTGGTTTTCATATCCACCACAAGAGAAGAAAACCGGAACTCAATACCATTATTTTCCAGAAACTGCCTTATAGAAGGAATAACCTTTTTCAACCTATCAGTCCCTATATGAGGCCTTGAAACGTAAAGAACCTCTTTGGGAGCCCCATGTTCCACAAGAAGGCTATATACAAAATGTTTCTTTTTGTCCTTCACCCTGGTAGTCAATTTTCCATCAGAAAATGTTCCAGCTCCACCTTCTCCAAACTGAACGTTAGAATTTTCATCAAGAATTCTCTCTATCCAGAACCTTTGAACATCTTCTTCTCTTTCCTCAACTCTTTTCCCTCTTTCAAAAACAACAACGTCAACACCACCGGCTGACAGCGTATATGCTGCAAAAAGACCTGCAGGACCGGAGCCAACAACAGCAACCTTCAACGACTTAGACACAGAAGGAATTTCTATATCAGGAACAGGTTTATGAACACGGCAACCTGAAGCAATTAACTTTTTTGCCGTTTCATCATCTACATCAAAAAGCAACCGATAGACAAATTCAGGTTTTTTTCTGGCATCAATAGACTTCTTTAATATGGCAAATTGCAAAGGATACTCTTTCTCTCTGAGCTTATCCTCTAATTTCTCATCTATTTTTACTCTTACCTCGCCCTCTATCAGCATAAGGCACCTCTATTTTAAGCTCATCAAAAAATTTCAAAAGCCCATCTTCAAACACTTCTATCTCCCTCTCAAGCTGATGAACTATTTCATCTTTAAGAAGCTCTATATCAATAATTACAATTTCGTCAAATCTTCTCAATCCCAAACGTTTCTCTACATTCTCTTTAACATATATAAGAGAATCTCTTTTAAGAATCTCTGCCTTCTCAAGAGCATCACCTATGAACTTTTCAGCATTATCAATGTCCCTCTGTTTTATACGTCCCGAAAGCAGAAAGGAAAAAGAGACTTTTACCGGCTTATCTATTGGGAAATGCTCCATACCAAATTTCTGCTTCTGAATATGAAACTGGAAAACAGCCTCTCTCTGAGACGAAAGCACAGAAGGATTATTAATTATAAAAGGCTTCATCTCACCATAAACCCTTCTGTGAGAAATCTTCTTATAGTTTGCTTTACTGGGAATCTTACCGACAAAATAAAAGCGAAATTTTTTCATAATCCTCGCTTAATAAAACGAATGGTATAATTTATTCCTAAATTGTAACAAATATTATGACAGATAAAGGACGGGAAATGCCTGCACAAGAACTCGAATACTTAAGAAAAAATGTAGCAAGAAAGTTCCTAAGAATACTGCTTCTTATAGTAAGCGTCGTCCTTTTCTCAACCATAGGAATAATGATAATTGAAAAATGGTCTTTTTTCGACGCCCTATGGCACGTAATAATAACAATATCAACTGTAGGCTATGGAGAAATACATCCACTGACAGAAGCAGGCAGAATTTTTACAATGCTTATCATAATCATCGCATTTAGTGTTTACGCCTATGGAGCTTCAACCATTGCCTACATGATATTCGAAGGAGATCTAAAAAAATATTTTGCTATGAAGAGGTTGGAAAAGATGATTTCTCAAATGAAAAATCACACCATTGTTTGCGGACTTGGCAGAACAGGACTTGCAGCCGTCCAGGAGCTTCACAAAGAACACATTCCTTTTCTAGTAATAGAAAAAGACCACGAAAAAATAAACAAAATTCTTGAAACATTCCATAACATAAGATACATAGTAGGAGACGCCACAAACGACGAAATCTTAATGAAGGCTGGAATTAAATCCGCTGCCAACCTTATCATCACAACATCCAACGACTCCAACAACCTGTTTATAACCCTTTCTGCAAAAAACTTAAATCCAAGGGTAAAAGTAGTAGCAAGAGCATCGGAAGAAGCAAGTATTCCAAAACTTAAAATAGCAGGAGCAGACGAAGTCATATCTCCTAACACTATTGGCGGAATAAGGATGGCATCCATAGCCATAAGGCCTAATGTTGTAAGCTTCCTTGATATTGTAACCCGACACGGTGAAATAGATTTAAGATTGGAAGAGGTGAAAATTCCGAACGATTCTCCCGTTCACGGTAAACTTTTAAAAGATGTTCAAATTCCGCAAAAAACCGGCGTAATCGTGATAGGTATAAAAAGGGAAGATGGCTCATTTATACTCAATCCGGTGTCCACCACAATGCTTCTAAAGGGTGATACAATAATTATCATTGGAACAACAGAGCAGTTCGAAAAACTTAAAAAATTAATAAGCGGGGAAGATTCATGAATGTAAAGGAAGAACTTGATACCCTTGTTAAACTCCTTGAAGAGGAAAATATTTTGCTTAAAAAAGGGATAACTGAACCAAAAGCTGCAGACAGACTGCTACAAATAAGCAAAGAAAAAAGAAACATCCTTGCAGAACTGGCAAAATTGGAAGCGAAAGACTTAAACCCTTTTAAAGAAACCATAGAAAAAATCGAGGAGCTTAACAAAAGAAACAGCTTACTCCTATTAAATAACATGGATATGCTGGAAGAGACAGTAAAGGCGTTAATCCCGGAAGAATATATTGAGGTGTATTCAAAAGACGGTAAACTGGCGCAAAACCGCTCCATATTCGGAAAAAAGGTATAAAAAACAGACTGAAACAAACGATAATTAGAATTAGAAGTAAAGCCGGGAGGATGAGATGTCACTTCTATATTCACTATCAATAGCCGGGCAGTCACTCCTGACATATCAAGACGCTATTGACGTTACTAATAAAAATATTTCCAATGCATTTACCGATGGCTATTCAAGAGAAGAACCCGTAATTGCCGACCTTCCGGCAAGAAGTGGAGCTTACATTCAAGACATAAAAAGAATCTCCAACAAGATAATGTTTAGCAGATACATAAAAGCAAACCAGGAAACGGAAGGATTAAGCGACTATAAAAATATACTTGATCAGGTAGAAGATGTATTCAACGATACGGCAGGTAGCGGTTTTGGTGCTGCATTAAACGATTTCTTTGCATCGTTAAATGACATTGCCGTCAATCCCGGCGACTTAACAGCAAGATATGCTGCCCTTTCTAAAGCAAAAGTATTAGTTGGAAGGATAAGGGATTCTTACTCTTATTTAACAGATATAAAAGAGAAAACTAACTTGGGTATAAAAGATACTGTAGATAATATCAACCGTCTAACAGAAAAACTGGCTGACATAAACAAAAATTTGAAATTTTTCTATAAGTCAAACCCGGACAGATACAACGAATATCTGGACGAAAGAGATAGAACGCTAAAAGAATTAAGTTCTCTCGTAGACACAAAAGTTACATTCCACGAAGACGGCACCGTTGATGTTTCAACGGCAAAAGGATTTTCCCTCGTAATAGGCATAAATTCTCAATCCCTTTCATATTCTACTGATGGAAACAACAACCCTGTAATCAAGTGGAACAATACAGATATAACTGCCGAATTCCAGAATGGAAAACTTGGAGGTTACCTTAAAGGAATAGACTTTATAAACCAAACAATCGATAGGTTAAATATATTCACAACTCAATTTGCAAATGCAATAAACACACAGCACAAAGCAGGATATGATCTAAACGGTAACCCGGGAACAGACTTTTTCACAAGCGATAACGGCTCTTCCACAATAGACGCATCAAATATCACATTAAATTTTGAAGATCCAAAACTGATAGCTGCTTCCCAAAACGCAACATATCCTGATTCTGACAATACAAACATCAAAGCTATTATCGCACTCGAAGACACTCCTATCTCAGGCCTTAATAATCAAAGTTTCTCAGAATATTACTCAACAGAAATCATAACACCCATAGCAACTGAAACCAACAAAACAGACAACCTTATAAAATCTTCGATAGAAATAAGAGATTCTTTAGACCAGCAGTTAAAAGAAATATCAGCTGTAAACACCGATGAAGAGTTTATAAACCTAACGAAGTTTCAGAGAGCATACCAGGCATCTGCAAAAGTTGTAAGCGTAACAGATGAACTTATCCAGACAATCCTCAACATGATTTAGTGAGGTAAAAGATGAGAATACCCGATATAGCATACTTTGACATTTTTAAAAAATACGACAGTATAAGGCAAGAAGAGCTGGAAAGATATAACCTTGAAGCAGCTTCTGGCAAAAAGCTTCTAAAACCATCAGACGACCCTGTAAACTTTGTAAGAGCTTTAAGGTATAAAAAACTGAACAAAAACATAGAAACATACCTCAGAAACAGTGACCTTGTCTTAACAGACCTTGATACAGCAGAATCCACCATGGGAACAATAGTAAACACTGGCGAATCTTTAAGAGCAAAAATTGTTCAGATCCTAAACACAGGTGTGATAAACGACAATGAAGCTAAAGCATTAAAAGATTACTTTCTGAAAATAAAAGACTACATTATTAATCAGGCAAACATCTCCGTAGGCGGAGATTTTCTTTTTGGAGGGATAAAATCAAAAACGGCTCCTTTCGCACCTGACGGAACATACCAGGGAGAAACCGAAGAAACAACCGCTCCCGTGTCAAAAGGTGTCGAACTTAACACTACATTCAACGGAGCAGAATACATGGGAGTAAATTACGCTTCAGGTAAGATACTTCTGGTTGATGTAATAGACACAATTGTAAATGCAATAGACAACGGTAATCTTGATCAACTTAACGACATGACTATAAGCGTTGATCTTGACAACACTGGAACACCCAGGCAGATGAAAATCCTCGATGCTTTTGATGCAGGTTTGTCAAAAATAATGGAGCACCGCTCCCAAATAGGAAGTCAAATAGCAACATTAACCGATTTAAAAACACAAAACGAATCCTTAAAACTTAAATTCACAAATCTTGTATCGGAAATGGAAGATGCTGACTATTCAGAAACGATAATGAACCTTCAAAAAAGCCAAACTGCATACCAGGCACTTCTGGCTGCAATATCAAACACAAAAGACTTAAGCCTGTTAAACTTCCTCAAATAACTTCAGAGGGGCAATGCCCCTCTTTCTTTTTCTCTTCTTTATGAGAAAATAAATTTTGTAGCGAAAATCCGGTGCAGGTTTATATTTTTAACTGCCATTAATCTTCAGGAGATAAGGAATGAAAACTGCCTTGAAGTTTAAATATTTAGATACCGAGAAAACAGGACTTGCCATTGCACCTGATGATTTTGACGCAAATTACAACGAAAGAGCTGTTGTAGAAACGGACAGAGGTGTTGAAATAGTAAAAGTTTTAGGAGTATATAGAATCAACGAAGAAACTTTCGAAAGCTTCGGATTCAAAGAAGAAAACACGTTTAAAGTTCTCAGAAAACCCACAAACGAAGATTTAGACAAATTCAGAGAAAACGAAAAATTCTGCCGGGAAGCAATACCTATCTGTAAGGAAAAGATAAAGAAACATGAGCTACCGATGAAACTTGTTAAAGCATACACAACATTAAACAAAGAAAGACTGGTATTTTATTTCACATCCGAAACCCGCGTTGATTTCAGACAGCTCGTCAGGGACCTTGCATCTCATTTCAGATTGCGAATAGAACTCAGACAAATAGGTGTCAGAGACGAAGTAAAAATGATAGGTTCTATGGGAATGTGCGGGAAAGAATGTTGTTGCAAAGAATACCTTGAATGTTTTGACTCTATATCTCTATCAATGGCAAGAATCCAGGGATTACCACCAAACCCGGCAAAACTTTCAGGTGTCTGTGGAAGGCTCATGTGTTGTTTAAAGTATGAAGAGCCTATATACCGTATAAGAGAATACCTTCCTCAGATAGGAGAAACCATAACTATTAACGGAACAACCGGGAGAGTCGTTGACGTCAACATACCAACTGAAACCGTTACACTTGAAGTTGACTCAGGAGTAAAAAAACAGATAGACATAAGAACGTTTATCCCCGATGAAGAATGGGAAAGATACACCGAGGAAGTAAAAAAATTCGTAGACGACAAATTCAAATGTTTTACAAAGGCGAGCACAGACCATGAAACTGAAGAAGAAATACCAGAGCAGGTTGAATAACCTTTTTGTATATGAAACAGAAGATGGCTTTCATATAGAATCTGTGTTTTACAGAGGAGATACACTCTGTATCTCCACACAGGTTGGATGTCCTATCGGATGCCATTTTTGTGCTTCAGGAAACAAAGGCTTTTTCAGAAACCTATCCGAAGAAGAGATAAAACAACAGTATCTGCTCTTAAAAGAGAAACTTCCTATCAAAGGAATTGCAATAGCAGGCATAGGAGAACCTTCTTTTAACGTTAATTCAGTTTTAAAAGCATTAATTTTTTTTAAAAACAAAAAGCTCAAAGTAACAATAACAACGACTGGCTATCCAGATAAAGAATTTCAAAAACTCCTATTATCGAAACACGACGGAATAACACTCTCTATCCACGGATTTTCAAAATCAGTAAGGCAAAAACTGTTTAAACTAAATTTTCCATTTGAAAAAACACTTTCAACATTTGAAAATTACATAAAACAGCTATCAAAAACAAAACGAAAAAAGTATCAGCTGGGATATCTTTTACTTGACGGTGTTAATGATTCCAAAGAAGAGTTATCAAAACTTGCCGAACTGGCGAAAAAATACAGTTTAACCGTAATGCTAATGATGTATAACCCGGTGGAAACAAGCCCCTTTAAACCTGTATCACCGGAAAAGTATGAGGAAAACTTCAGATTCTTGAGAAAGCACGGGATAAGAGTAACTTTAAGCAACCGATTCAGAACAGACCCCCTCGGAGGATGTGGAACTTTAACCATAGCAAGGACCTAAAAATGAACCGTTTTAGCTGCTACGTAGATGTAGAAAGATTTTTAGGCGAACCCGTAAAAGAACTTGCCCAATTCCTGTGCTGTCTAAGGAGAGGGAAACGCTTTGAAACAATACTTCTGGTAGCACGATTTTTAGAAAAAGTTAACAAGGTCGGAGACTTTTACAGTTTCAAGAACTCACCTAAAAAAAGTAAATTTTTAAAAGAATTACCGCTATCTGATGAAGACAAAGAGATATTGTGGAAATTAATAAGCAGATTTTTCCTTAAACACTGTGAAAACTCTTCAGGCGTAGAAATTCCTCAAAACGACCTTATCTCTCTCAGGAAAGGACGACTCTTTGAGGAAATAGTATACAGAATAGGACTCGCGAAAAGATGGAAGGTTGATCTCGTTTCAATGCACTGCCAGCCAATGTTAAACGGCAGAAAGGTAGAAATAAAATGCGGAGATAAAACCATTTCCGGAAAAAACCTAGATGTGGTTTTCTGGGGTAAAGATTACATTGAAGGTTACGAATGTAAATCAAACGTAGCATTCTTTATACAACTTGGAATGGGGCACAGCGAAAGAGCAAGGAAGATAAGGGACAAAATAAGATATCTAAATCAACTTGCAAAATTCTTAAAAAGACATTTCCGGGAAGCTGAAATAACACTGGCAAGTTTTGCCCCCGATAGAAGCTACGAAAAATTCATTCCTGTAATAAAAAAGTGGATAGTAAAATGCGGAGAAGATGACAGAATTCATTTCAAAATAAAAACCATAGAGGAGATACTAAAAGAAGTAGAATAGGGGGCAAAAGTCGCCCCACCAAAATACTGTTACTGAAGGTCAACTATTTCCACATTATCTATCTTAAACGGATCATCATAAGGTCTTCTCAAACAGATAAAGCCTGGTCTATTTAAAGCAGGGTCGTTATCCGTAATATCAATCAGTTTTTTATCATCGACAAATGCTTCTATTCTGTTTCCTTTGACTTTGAAACTCACCGTATACCAGCCGTTAACGTTTCTCGGCTTAAATCGGTTCTCGGCAATTTTTACATTACTGTCACCTGCAAACTTGAAAATTCTGACCCAATCGGGACCGAAAACAGCCTCATAACCGGCAGACGGACTTTCTGAAGCTCTAAAAATAATTCCAAGATCTTTATAACCACCAATCTCCTTATTAAGCGTTATCTGAAAATCTTTATATATCCTTCTTGCCAAGCAAATTTTTCCTTTTAATTCCGCAACTTTTCCTATACGCCCATCCATTTGAACTGCCTGAACAACTTTAACATTCTTACCCTGCCAGGGACCAAACGGTGCCATCTGACCAAGACCATATTTTTCAAAATCCTCCGTAAAGACTTTTCCGATACTCATCGTTCCTGCGCTTCCCTGAGAAGCAGAAGTTTGCGTTACAGATACAGACTGGGCTGACGAAGGCTTTAAAGGTTGAACACTTTCTCCTCCCGAAGAATATCTGTAATAATCCTCAGGTATATTCTGAGCTATCGCCTTCACAGCATTATCTATCATAACCATAATAGCCTTTTCCATAGGCGTATTTTTATACTCTTCAAGCCCAACTCCCAGAGGCACCTTTCCGAAAAGACCGCCACCAAGACCTCCTACACTGAAACTTGAAGCCTTACCTTCAACCCTTGTTGAACTTAAAATCCTTCCGGTTCTTACATCAACAAGTTTAATTATGGCAGCGATGTATGCCTCCTTTGTTCCCACCTTAACTCCACCAAGGAATGGAACTTTAGGAAGCAATCCGCCAACTCCTATTCCAAAACCTCCAGCATTAGGTTCAAAAGCAACTATAGCCCCTGTAACGGCAATATCAGCTCTTTCAAGTGGTCCTCCAGCCGGTCCGACAGGTGCTCCAAAACTCCTTTCAGACTGAATAGCAGATATTTCATCTCCCCTTTCAAGGACTATAAATTTGCCACTCTGCATCAAAGCATCTTGAAGCATTTCTGAAATTCCGCTTCCTATACGTCCGTTACACTTTGCCGCTTTACACTTAAAGCTGAGAACAGCTATCCTCGCCTTTTTGCCTTTATAAGAGGCTATAGCATTAATATTCTGTGGTGTTGTTCTTACAGTAGTAGCTGTCCCTCCACACCCAGCAACAAAAACAGCTGAAAGTATAAAGACACTTAAAACAGCAATACTCCTCCTCATTCCAATACCCCCAAAATTATTTTCCCAATATTAATTTTAATATTAGAGTTTTATTTGAACAAGAGCTCTTAAAATCAAGTTTTTCTACGCAAGGAAAGATATATCCAGCCTGAAAGTGCTGTAAAACCTGACATACAAAGAATAAGAGTATGGAAATAGACAGCATAAGGAAGTGCTTTTTTAGCACTCATTCCTATAAGAGAAAATCCCCCTACCATTCCTGCTTCAAACGTTCCAAATCCTCCTACGCTATGAATAGGTAGAATCGTTGTAAATTCTGCAAATGTCGAAACAAAAATAGTTTTGAAGAAACCAAGTCCCAAATGAGCAGCATTTAAAATAAACATAAAAGCCGTAAATTTCAAAATCCATATACAAATTGAAAATAGAAACATCAGCAATAATTTATCCGCACGGAAAAGCACCGCCGATGCAACTATCAATTTTTCAAAAAACGGTATCCTCTCTTTAAAAAAACAAAGAAACTTATAAATCACAAAAAGCAAGATTACTATAAGCAAAACAGCAAGTATGGGAAAAAATATCAACCTCTTATCAGAAAAAGAGACATAAAACAAAGATAACAGAAAGAGAACAGATAAAGACACCAGATCAAATATCCTTGCACCGAACAAAATAACCGAAGAACGAGTTATTTCTATGCCGTAAAGCTTCTTCAATATAAGAGGGAATGAGGTTTCTCCGGAACGAAAAGGCATAATATTGTTAAAAAAAGTGTGAATCCCTATTACTGAAGCCATCTCTGAAAGAGGAATTTCATCGATATAAAGCTTGAGTCTTAAAGCTCTGAAAATGTAAACAAAAACATAAATAAACAGTGAAAAAGCAATATCTTTATAACTCAAATCCCTCAGCATATTGGAAATCTGAGAAAAAACATCATACCTATAAAGAACATACACAAAAAGTAAAAGGATTAAAACGGAAATTAAGAAATTACTCTTCTTCACTATTAATAACTCTCCTTATAACGTAAGGTTTCTTATTTTGAGACTCAAAATAGATGCGCATCAATATCTCGCTGATAATACCTGTAGTTAACATCTGAAGCCCAGAGATTATGAACATAACCGATATAATAAGAAGCGGTCTGCCTCCTATAGAATGCCCCATAATCTTTATACCCATAAGGTAAGAAAAAAAGACAAGACCAATAAATAAAAGCGTTAAACCTATACCACCAAAAAAATGAATCGGTTTCTGCATATACTTTTTAACAAACCAGACATAAAATAGGTCAACAATTACCTTAAAAGTCCTTGAAATACCATATTTTGATTTTCCATACTTTCTTGGATGATGCTTTACAGGTATCTCTATGATTTTATCCGGAGAAGTAACAGTCGAAACAACTGCAGGTATAAACCTGTGCATCTCACCGTAAAGTCTTACCCGTTTTATAACAGAACTTCTATAAGCCTTTAAAGAACAGCCATAATCGTGAATTTTTATACCTGTTAACCTTCCTATCAACCAGTTTGCTATCTTTGAAGGCAGTTTTCTTGAAATGGCAGCATCCTTACGATTTTTTCGCCATCCGCTTACAACATCATAACCTTCTTCTATCTTTTCAAGGAGCCTTGGTATGTCGTCAGGATCGTTCTGCAAATCTCCATCCATTGTAATAATCACATCACCGGTAGCCATATCCATACCTGCCATCATCGCAGGTGTCTGTCCAAAATTCCTGGCAAACTCAACAACTTTCACTCTCTTATCCTTTGCGGCAATTGCCTCAAGCTTCTCAATGGTTTTATCCGTGCTACCGTCATCAACAAAAATTATTTCATAATCAAGAGAAAGAAATTCAACAACCTTTTTTATTCTCATGTAAAGCTCGTCAACATTATCTTCTTCATTGTAAAGTGGAACCACTATAGAAATTTTCTTAATATCCTTCATTTTTCTCTCCCGAAGTTATTATTACCAGTTTATGCTTTGTCAAAAGTTCTTGTTTAGTATCAAGCACTCTATACGGAACCTTTAAATTTTTAAGCCTATTCTCTCTCGTAACGATTAAAACATCCCTCTTCTTCAATACTTCGGAGGCTTTTTTAAAATCTATTTGCGGAATTTTACCCTCACCGTAATAATAAACAATTTCAGGACTTGTATAGGCAAGCGAATAAACAGAAATTTTCGGATGCTGAAGTTTCATCTCTCTCAATTCCTTTCCTATAAAAGGCTTGGCTCTATAAGGTTCAAGCGCAGGTAAAGTAATCCATTTAAACAGGATCATTGCAGATAAAAAACCAAAAACAAGCGGTTTGTAAGGTTCATTGCTCTTTAAAATAAAAAACACGGAAAAAGCGATAGGCAGAACCATAACCGCGGCAACAAGAGGCAATCCTTTCAGAATAAGCGCAGCAGGAACGGCAAGAATAAGAATAAACAACAAGAACGCCGTCAAGTAATAGGGCAGCTTCTCTTTATAATTCCTAACATAATAAGTAGTTAAAACGGCAAACGCCGGAAAAGACGGAAGCAAATAGTGGGCAAGCTTTGTATGAGCTATTTGAAAGAATCCACAAACCACGATAAACCAAACCGCCGAAAACATCAACAAATCGTCAACAAATATCTTCTTCCTGTCCTTCCAAAATCTATAAATTGCAAATAAAAACACAACGGAAAAAGGAAGGAACATCCACGGATAATTGGCAAGATAATACCACCATTCAGTCGGATGACCTGGAATTTTTGATGTAAACCTTTCTATATTATGGAAAATTATAAAATCCCTGAAGAAAAGATATCCATGCTTTTTCAAAATAGCCGCATACCAGGGAGCCACTATAACCGTAAAGAGGGTAAATCCCGAAAACCACGGAATCTCTTTAAAAGTTTTTATCAAATCACGGCGCAGAACAAGATAAACAACAGCAACAAGCCCGGGAAGACCAAGTCCTACTGGTCCCTTAGTTAATGTTGCAAATCCCGCAGCTGCAAAAGCAGCAAGATAACATCTTTTTTTCTTCTCATGATAAGCGTTGTAAAAAGCCATCAAAGAAGCCGATATAAAAAAGGTTAAAACAATATCAGGCATCGCAGCGGAAGACATAACGATAAAGTCAAGCAGAGAAAGGAGTATGAGAGAAGACCAGAACGCGAATTCCTCATCTTTCCACTTCTTTATCCATAGATAAAGCATGAGCACCAGCGCCACACCGAAGAGAGAAACAAAAAGCCTACCACCAAATTCATTTACACCGAAAAGTTTGTAACCTGCAACAATGAGCCAATAAACAAGGATTGGCTTATCAAAACGATACTCGTAATTATAGTAGGGAGTTATATAATCCTCGCTCTTTACCATTTCATGAGCAGCTTCAAGGTATTTGGGTTCATCTTTATCAAAAGCAGAGTAGAAACCGTTAGGCAGAACAAAAAGAGCAACTGACAGAAAAGCTAAAATCAAAAGTTTCTTATCTTTCAAAATTTTATTCATGCACACCTCTCCGAAAACAAAAGGACTGACGTAATTATAACCGAGATAGTATAATTCACTGGGAAATATTATGGAGGTTTGAATTGAAATTCAAGAAGCTCTTCAAATGTTCACACTGCGGAAATGCTGGAGAATTTGAATATATAGGTTCACGAAACATCAACAAAAATGGAGAAGTTAAGGAAATAGTAGGAAACAAAGAGCTCTGGGTCAGTTACTACCGATGCCCAAACTGTAACATTATAGACATAGAGATGCATCCTGCCGGCGAAAAGCCGGACATTCCAGAAGAATTCTTTAAAGAGGTGTTGATTAATGAAGAAGATAAAGAAAATACTACCACCGATAGATAAAAAGACTTTAAATCTCTTCTTGATAATGCTGTTTTTAGCCGGAACGGTAAATATATGGTTGCTAACACTTCATCACGAAGAACCCAGAAGGGGTATTATCGCCCTCGAAATGTTATTCAGACACAACCTAATACAACCTACTGTTTTAATGGTTCCATATTTCAGGAAACCTCCACTGCACAACTGGATAACTATTCTATTTGCAGGTTTTAATACACACTGGATAAATGAATTTACTCTGAGATTTCCCTCTCTTGTAGCAACAGGATTAACCGCTTTTTTCTTATATAGCTTTGTCAAAAGAAAGCTCGATGAAAAAGTAGCCGTTCTATCATCAATAATTTTCATGACTACATGGACAGTTTTAATAGGATATTCAACAAAATGTGAACCAGACATGCTATTTACACTCTTTACCTTTCTGTCAATAAGCACCTGGTATTACTTTTTCGACACGAATAAAAAATTGATTGCCTGGACTCTGGGGTATCTATTTGCATCTTTTAGCCTTCTGACAAAAGGACTACCTGGAATTCTCTTTTTCGTTCTCTCCTATGTCACCATTCTGTTTTCAAGAAATAAACTCAAAGAAATCCTTACAGCTCAACACCTGATAGGAATAATTGCAGGACTTGCACCTTTTTTTCTGTGGGTCATAGCAGTATCACCAGAAAAGGCGATATTAACTTTATGGCACGAAGCCGTAAGAAGAACTGCCGTTGATAATCCGTTAACAAAAACTCTAAAAGGTATTTTATTGTTTACTCCAAGATTCACTCTGGCCCTCTTCCCGTGGTCACTATTTGCCATATATGAAGTTTTAAAGGATAGAAAAAAACTAAACTTTCTCCGAAATTCGTTTCTGAAAGAGATTACAGCCCTGATTGTTGTAAATTTAGTGGTTTATCTATTATCTCCGGGCACAAGAATGAGATACATAATCCCACTTATTCCTTTTATATCTATACTAATGGCAGAAATCTTAAAAGATAAAAAAATCAATCCACAAAGGAGTATATCTAACATTCAATTCTTAATGGATATTCTGCTGTTCATGGGCATTATAGGAACGATATGGGCAACCTTACACACGGAAATTGCTCTTAACGCAACAATATTTTTCCTGATCGTTGCCTATTTCATCTACTTTTACGCAATGAAAAGAATAGATATAACCAGCTTCGTTCTCATAGCAGGATGTGCTCTATTCATGATAAGGGGATTTTACAGCGCCTATTTCATCTCTATTGCCCAATTTAAATATCCTAAATACAGAAAAGCAGCATGGGAAATAGCAAAAATAACAAATGGAAAGGAACTTTCAACTTTAATTCCTGAATTAAAAATAGGATTTTACAGCGAAAAGTTTAGACAACAACCACTCCCTTTAAAGAAAAAGACAGAGCTTAAAAAAGGAGAATTTTTTATTACCGAAAAGCCTTTATACAAGAAACTAAAAACGTTTAAATTAGGCAACAAGGTTTTCTACTTATGCGAAAAAGAATAAATTAAGAAAACTACAAATATTGAAAAGAGGTGCGAACATTGAAAACCGCCACCTTGAGAATATTGAGATTTAATCCAGAAAAGGACAAGGAACCCTATTTCGAAGACTTTAACATCCCTACAAGTAAAGGAATGACAATTTTAGAAAGCCTAACATACATAAAGGAAAACTTAGACTCATCACTTACATTTCGAGCATTCTGCAGAAGCGGAATTTGTGGTTCCTGCGCTGTAAACATCAATGGGAAACCGTATCTTGCATGTAAAACACCAGTAGAAAAAATCATAGAGGAGTTTGCCTCTTCACTCATAATTATAGAACCGCTATCAAGGTTTAAGGTAATAAAAGATCTGGTTGTAGATACGGAAAACAAGAAAGAAACTATAAAAAGATTTAATCTCTGGCTTGAGGAAAAACAACCGCCTAAAGATTCCGAATTCCTTGTAAAACCCAACGAAGTCAGGCAGTATGAGAAAGAGACAGACTGTATTCTTTGCCTTATATGCTGCAGTGTATGCGAAGCTTTGAAAGAAAATGTTCCATTTTCGGGTCCGTTTGCGTTTGTTAGGACCTATAGATTTTTAGCAGATTCACGAGAAAAAGAAGAAACCAAAGAGAAAAGGCTGGAAATAGCACTCAACGCCTCCGTTTGGTCGTGTCTTCAGTGTCAAAAGTGCGTGGCTACATGTCCGAAAGACATAGCTCCCGCAGATGCCATACAAAAAGTCAGAAGAGCAATCGTCAGAAGCGGAAAGAAAGAATCCCCTGGCGCAAAGAAACTCTCCCACTATCTTAACTGGATATATGCAACGGGACAAATCAACAGACTTTTTCTACCGGCAGATGTTTACAATAATGAAAAGGCTGTAAAAGAGTTTATAAAAACATGTAAGGAACACGGCATCGAAGTATGGGAAATTCCTCATCTTCCCGACGGTTTTCTAGCACTGAGAGACCTGATAGTAAGAGCACTAGTAGAAGAAGGAGATGTAGAAGCAATAGATTTTAAGAAAATACGTAAAATAGACGAAAAAATAGAAGCACTCCTTAAAGGGGAAGAGAAGTGAAAAAGATAGGATTTTACAGAGGTTGTTGCTTTCAGGGACTTGACTTTATTTTGTTTGAAGTTATAAAAAATGTTCTTAACAGGCTTGGTGTGGAACTTTCTGAAATCAGGAAAACAGTGTGTTGCGGTGGAAACGTTATTGATGAAGAGAGTAGATTTCTCTCTGTCCTAATCAACGGAAGGAACATTGCCGCTGCGGAAAAAGAAAACATTGACTTGCTGATCAGCTGTAACACCTGTTTCATGGTTATAAACAGAGCAAAAAAAATTCTCGACAAAAATGACGAAATAAGAGAAAAGGTTAACGAAACATTGAAAGAAGAAGAATTATCCTATTCAGGCAACTCAAATTTATGGCATTTTCTCCCTTTTTTAACCAGAAAGATAGGACCAAATAAAATAAAAAAAGAGATAAAGAGAAAATTATTTGTCAAAATGGCCCCGTTCTACGGCTGCCACTTAAAATATCCAGAAAAAGCTGTTAAAAATGGTGAACTTGAAAGACTCATGAAAATATGCGGCGGCACTCCTGTTTCGTTTAAAGAGGCAGACACCTGTTGTGGATACCATGCAATATATACAGACAGAGCAACGGCTTTCAAAAAAATTGAAAAAATTGTCAGCAGCGCCAGAAATGCCGGAGCTGAAATTATAGTAACTCCCTGCCCTCTCTGTTTTAAGGCTTTTGACCTATATCAGGCAGAGACTAAGATTAAGGAAAAACTCCCTGTCCTCTTTCTACCTGAAATGGTAGCCTTAGCTTTTGGAATGGACGAAACAGAATCGGGAATAAAATACCACAAAACACCGGTAAAGATATGAAATCCCGCCTTTTAAGGGCGGGAACGGTTAATCCTTGATGGGACCAACTATAGCTATGAAAGCCACTAAAATTCCCCACGCCTTAGCAGCAAGAGCAAGAGCATCCATTTTGAACCTCCCCATCTTCTGGTATTAATTGTAATTTATCAGCTATTCTTATATATGTCAAATATTATAGTTGAAACGAAATCTAAAAAATCTAAGCAATTTCAACAAACTCCTCATTACCTTTAAAACGATATTTCATTAAATCTTTCAAATTGTCAAAACCTTTAAGTTCAGGATTTTCTTCCACAAACTCAAAAGCATCTTCTCTTGCAATCTTCAAAAGCTCAAGATCGCGCCTCAAGTCAGCTATTTTAAACTCGCCTATGCCAGACTGCCTCGTTCCCATAAGCTCTCCCGGACCTCTGAAGGCAAGATCCGCCTCTGCAACTTTAAATCCATCTGTGGTAGCTTCAAGAACCTTTAAACGCTTAATGGCATCTTCCCCTACCGTTCGTTTGGTTATAAGGAAACAGTAAGACTGCCTATCACTTCTACCCACTCTTCCCCTCAACTGATGAAGCTGGGCAAGACCGAACCTTTCCGCATGCTCAATCACCATAACCGTCGCTTCGGGAACGTCCACTCCAACCTCTATAACTGTCGTTGAAACAAGAACCTGAAATTCTCCTGATTTAAACTTTGCCATCACATCATCTTTTTCTTCCTGCTTCATTCTTCCGTGAAGAAGACCCACAGAAAAACCTTTGAGCTTTTCATTCCAGAAATGGAACATATCCGTTGCTGCTTTTAACTCCATCTTTTCCGATTCTTCAACAAGAGGATAAACTATATAAACCCTGTTACCTTCAGACAGCTCCTTTTTTAAAAAAGAAACAACCTTCTCCATCTCATCATCAAAAATAATCTTCGTCTTCACAGGTTTCCGACCTGCCGGCATCTCATCAATTACCGAAATGTCAAGATCACCGTATGCCGTGAGAGCAAGCGTTCTCGGAATAGGTGTTGCCGTCATAACAAGAACATCAGGACGGTCACCTTTGTTTTTTAGCTCCGCCCTCTGCTTAACACCAAACCTGTGTTGTTCGTCAATAATAACAAGCCCAAGATTTTCAAACTCCACTTTTTCCTGAATAAGGGCATGAGTGCCGACAACAACCTTAAAATATCCTTTTTTAACCGCTTTAAGAGCCATATTCTTGGCTTTTGGAGTCATACTGCCGGTTAAAATGCCAACAGGAATACCAAAATGAGAGAAAAATTCTTTAAACTTTTTAAAATGCTGATTTGCAAGAATCTCGGTAGGAGCCATTACAGCAACCTGATAACCGCTCTTAACAGCAAAAAAAGCAGCCGCAGCAGCAACAACAGTTTTACCGCTACCGACATCCCCCTGAATCAATCTATTCATCGGTTTACTATTTTTCATATCAGCAATTATCTCTTTTAAAACCCTTTCCTGAGCACCTGTCAGAGAAAAAGGCAGATGTTTCTTAAACTCTTCCAGCATCTCTTCATTTACCGGAAAAGCTATACCCTTATCTTCCTTTATCCTTTTCCTGACAAGAGCTAACGCTGTCTGGAACAAGAAAAACTCATCGTATATCAACCTTTTCTGATAAGGAGTTCTAAACTCCTCCAACTCTTCAATAGAAGACGTGGGAAAATGTACTTCCCATATTGAACGCGATATTGAAGGCAGTTTTCTCTTTCCTACTATCTCTTTTGGAAGATATTCGGGAAATCGCGGTGCTGCTTTCCTAACAACATATTCAATATCTTTTCTGACAAGATGTTGTTTCAGTCCTTCAGCTAAATGATAAACTGGAAGTATCACTCCTACTTTCGAATAATTCTTTTTTTCCTCGAAAACTTCAACTTCTGGATGAACCATGGTAAAGGAGAGGCCGCTCCTTTTAACCTTTCCATAAGCTATAACTTCTTTTCCGAGCTCTTTAGCCTGAGAAAAGAGTTTTTTGTAAAAACCGAAAACCCTCTGTTGAAGAAAAAGCAAAGTAATCTTTCCATGAGTATCGTAAAGTATAACTTTTAAAAGTTTTTTTCCTTTCTTTGTTAAAGTTTCCACAATTCCCACAACCTTCCCTTTAATAAGGGCTGTTTCTCCTTCCCTTAAAAGATTAAGTGGAGTCACGGTTGTTCGGTCTTCATACCTGAAAGGAACGTAGAAAAGAACATCAAAAATGGTTTCCAATCCCAATTTTTTAAAGCGAGAAGAGGCAAACTTATTTAAACCTTTAACCGTTTCCGGAGATTGGAAGAAAGCTCTTACAGGATACTTCTCTTTTTCTTCCTTAAAACCTGAAGATGAGGAAGAAACGAGTTTTTCCGATTTTCTCTTACGAACATCTTCTTCTATCTCATCAAACGAAAACCTGAGAACAAAAACGGTATGAAGCTCTTTGATAAAACGTTTTCTATCTTTTTCAGAAAGATACCTGTAATTCCTCAAAAACTTCTCCGCCTTATTGATAAAAGAAAGTCTCTTGCCGGACAAAAAAGGTTTTAATTGTGAAAACATTGCAAGCAAAGCCTTATCCGGATCTTTAATCCTGTCAAAATACTTAAAGTCTTCTTTAACCAGCAGAGTAAGAAGCCTTTTAATGTTTTCAAGCGTATCCTTCATAAAGTTCACCTTTTAAGGTGGTATAATTTGTTATAGTTAAAATATACCTATCCAAAGAGGATAACCATATGAAAAAAATTGCAGCCTTTTTGTCTATAATTGTGCTTACATCTTCCTGTGCCACACAACAAAAACCTGTTACAAAACCACCAGAAACGATAAAAAAACAAAACAATAATTTCCTCTATTATTATATGAACTTCTCAATAGCTACAAAGGAAGGAAAAAAGAAAGAAGCAGAAAAGTATCTGAAAAAAGCACTAAAAGCCAGACCAAACGACACAGAATTAAAATTAACAGCCGCTATGTTCTACGCATCAACCGGTAACCTGGAAAAAGCAATAAAGATAACAAAATCAATAAAAACAAATAACGAAAAAACACTCCGACTACTTGGAAAACTCCTCATAATGAACGGTCTGGACAAACAAGCCACCAGCGTTTTTTTAAAATTAACCAAAAAATCAAACAAACCTGAAGACTACATAATCTGCGGCAAGCTCCTGATAGGCCAAAAACGCTACAAAAAAGCAACTGAAATATTGAACAAAGGGATTCACCTGGCCCCTGAAAACCCGCTTCTTAACTTCCTTGCAGGATACAGTTACTACAAGCTAAAGCAGTATAAAGAGGCTACAAAATATCTTATAAAAGCTGCCAGGCTCAACCCGGAAATAGATGATGCATACCAATTCCTGGAAGAAATCTATCAAAAAACACACGATAAAAGAATAAAAAGATTCTTTGAAAAGCTATGCAGAAACAAAAACGCACCGCTACCAGCGCTCAGGGAACTTGCAAAAATATACATAATAGACGGTGAAAAAGGAAAAGCCGTAAAAGTTTTAAACAAAATAGTAGAAAGAGAACCTTACAACCTGCAAAACTTAACGCAGGTTGCAACAAGTCTTCTAAACTTAAGGGAGTACAGTAAGGTTATTCCAGTAATAGAAAGAATAACAAAACTGAATCCTGACAATCCAAACGTTTACTTTTTACTTGGGCTTGCCTACGAACTCACAGGACAGAAGGAAAAAGCGGTAAAAGCCTATGAAAAGTCACTTGATCTTTTCCCGGAAAACACAACCGTAATAGAACAACTGGCAACACTATATCTAAGACTCGGAAAACTAGAAGAAGCAAAAGCCTATTTTGAAAGGTTATACCAGCTCACTAAAAAGAGCGACTATGCACTTAGAATAGCCGCCATCGTCGATAAAAACGGAAACACTCAAGAAGCCTATGACTTCCTTAAATCACTTATAAACAAAAAACCGGAAAATCCAAAAATATACTTTGCGCTGGCGGTTTACGCCGACAAACTGGGCAGGGAACAGGAAGCGGAAAATTATCTAAAAGAACTTCTGAAAAAAGACCCAGAAAATCCTTCAGCACTCAACTATCTAGCATATTTATACGCAAATAGAGGAGAAAACCTCCAGAAAGCACTTGAAATGATAAAAAAAGCACTCAACAAACATCCGGACAATGGAGCATACATTGACACTTATGGATGGATACTGTTTAAACTAGGTGACTATGACAAAGCATGTACAAAACTGCAAAGGGCGTTTAAACTAACCAACGGAGATACCGTTGTTGAAGAACATTTAGGAGAATGCCTCTACTACAAAGGCGACTGGGAAAATGCAAGGAAACATCTGAAAAAGTCTATACAGAAAATGACCGAAAATCCCGATTCTATAGAGGGTGAAGATAATATAAAATATAGAGCAGAAGAGATTCTTAAACGCCTTGAATAGTTGTTCAAGCCGAAATAAATCAATAAATTAATTACAGAACAGGAAAGGAAGGAGGCTTACAGATGAAAAAAGGAACGATAATGTTTATCCTTGGAAGTTTAGTCGGCGCAGGAGCAGCTTATCTTGCAACAACAAGAAAAGAAGAAATAATGGAGAAACTGCAGGAGCTCCAGGAGCAGCTTAAGGACAGCGACCTTCCCGAAAGAGCGAAAAACCTTGTCAAAGAAATTGCGGAAAATATTCAGACTCTTATCATGTCTCCAGAAGAAGAGCTTTCTGAAGAAGAAAAAAAAGATATCCTCGATGAAGTAGAATCCAAAATTCAAAAGTTGGAAGAAGCAATAAAAGGAGATGAAACGGAAGCTTGAAACTATCAAAGTTAATAGAAAACAGTGACGTAAAACCTATCCTTTTCAAAGAGCACAACATCAAAGGTTTATCCGAAAATAGCCGGCAGATTGGTGCTGGCTATCTTTTTTTCGCGGTAAAAGGATTTAAAACTGACGGCCACAAGTTTGCCGAAAGTGCCATATCCAGAGGAGCTGTTGCCGTAATAGGAACAGATGAAAAATTTCTAAAAAAACTGGCAGATAAAGGTATTACAACTCTACTAACAAGAAATATAAGAAAAACCGAAGCCTTGATAGCCCACAAATTTTTCGGAGAACCCTCAAAAAAATTAAAACTCATAGGAATAACTGGAACAAATGGAAAAACAACAACATCATTTATCTTATACAACGCTTTAAAAAAAGCCAGCTTTAAAACAGGATTGATAGGAACCGTAGAATACATAACCCCTAAAAGCAGAAAAAAAGCAGAAAGAACCACACCTCCTCCAATAGAATTAAATGCACTTCTAAAAAAAATGGTTGATGAAGGTACCGAATATGTGGTTATGGAAGTTTCATCTCACGCTGTTTCTCTTTCAAGGATTGAGGGATTAAACTTTCATGCAGGTATCTTCACAAACCTTTCACCTGAACACCTTGACTTTTATAGAGACATCTTTGACTACTTTCTTGCTAAATACCAGTTTCTAAAACATATAAATCCGAAAGGATTTTTCCTGACAAACAGTGATAATTTTTTCGGAAGTATAATAGAAGGAACAAAACAGATAAGAACGTTCGAAACTCTATCTTACGGAAAATCTGGAAATTTCAGGCTAACTAACATACAGCCTCTCCCGGACGGAACAGTAATAGAAATAACATTTAACAACAAAACTTACCATATCAAAACAAATCTAAAAGGAAAATACAACGCATATAATGTTACTGCCGCATTTGGCACACTACTAAAACTTGGCATTAAAAATATAGAAGGAACATTCGAAAATATAAGAGTCCCGGGACGACTGGAAGAAGTTGTCCCAAATATCTATATAGATTATGCTCACACACCAGACGCCCTCGAAAACGTCCTCAAAACATTAAAAGAGACATACCCTGACAGAAAACTTACCGTTGTATTTGGATGCGGCGGTGATAGAGATAAACATAAAAGACCTTTAATGGGAGCGATAGCTTCTAAAATTGCAGACAGAATAATAGTAACAACAGACAACCCCCGCTTCGAAAATCCAGACAAAATAATAGAAGAAATTTTAGAAGGCTGTAACTTTCAAAAGACGGTTGTTATAAAAGACAGAAAAAAAGCAATAGAAAAAGCAATAAAAGAAAACGAAGGCATTATATTGATAGCAGGAAAAGGACACGAAGAGTATCAGGAAATAAACGGAGAAAAGCACCATTTCAGCGACAGAGAAGCAGTATTAGAGGTAATAAATGACACTAAAAGAAATAGCTGAGATCACAGACGGGAAAATTATTGGAAATAAAGATATACAGGTTGAACGCTTCGAATTTGACTCAAGAAAAGTTAAAGGAAACACTCTTTTTATCCCGTTAAAGGGGAAAAGAGACGGACATGACTTCATAGAAGATGCCTTTAAAAATGGAGCGGTTGCTACACTGACCGAAAAAGTTTTAAATCCACACTTCCCGGCAATTCATGTTAACGATACTATGGAAGCATTTAAAAAAATTGCCCTATTCAACCGCAAAAACTTCAGAGGGAAAACCATAGGAATAACTGGTAGCGTAGGCAAAACGACAACAAAAGAACTGTTATCACATGTCCTATCGCGAAAGTTCACAGTTCACTCAAACATTGAAAGCTATAACAACCTTTTAGGAGTTATCCATACCCTTGCAAATCTCAAGCCATGCGACATTTACATTCAAGAAATAGGAACAAACAGCCCGGGAGAAGTCAAAGCCTTAACAAAACTTGTAAAACCAAACATAGGAATTGTAACCGCAGTAGAACCGGGGCATCTCGAAGGATTCAAAACACTGGAAAATTTAATAAAAGAGAAATTTTCACTTCTAAAAAACACGGAAATTAAGATCGCCCCCTCTCATCTGACAAAAGAGGAAAACATATTGACCTTCGGGAAAGGTGGTATCGCCGAAATTCTGAACGCAAATTTTTCACCTGAAGAAACAACATTTACGGCAAAAGTAAACAACACAACGATATCAGGAAAAGTTAAAGTGCCTGGAAAAGGCATACTAAACGCCGTTTTAATAACTCTAATCATCGGAAATATTCTAAAAGTGCCTTACAATGAAATAATAGAACAGATAGAAACATTCAAACCGCCAAAATGGCGTATGGAAGTATTAAAACTTAAAAAAGTCACAATAATAAAAGACTACTATAACGCCAATCCAGCATCAATGAAAAATGCAATAGATGTTCTTTCCCTATACCAAAACCCTAAAGTAGCAATACTGGGAGAAATGCTGGAACTTGGAAATCACTCGGAAAAATTCCACGAAGAGATAGGCAAATATCTCACAGAAAAAGGAATTGAAGAAGCCATATTTTTCGGTAAAAACAGCGCCTTCTATCTTTCAAATTTTAATGGCAAAGGTTATTATTTTAATAACAGAAAAGAATTCATGAACTTCCTAAGGAAGTTCAATTTTAAAGGAAAAACCGTTCTTATAAAAGGTTCAAGAGGAAATCGGCTTGAAGACGTAGAAAACATAATAAAAGAGAGGTTTCAGTGATAGTTGTTCTTAAAGGAGGACCTTCACCAGAAGCAGAAGTTTCCAGAAAAAGCGCAGCCGCTGTTGTAAAAGCTCTGAAAAACCTTGGATATGAAGTTTTAGACCTTGAACTTGACGAAAACGTAGCAAAAAACTTGATAGAACTTAAACCCCAAAAAGTTTTTATAGCCCTGCACGGCGTCCCGGGAGAAGACGGCTCTGTTCAGGGGCTTTTAGAAACACTGAGAATACCATACACCGGCTGCGGAGTCGAGTCAAGTGCAATATGCATGGACAAAGACGCGACAAAACGCATCCTGAAAAGTTTTGGCATTCCAGTTCCTGCCGGAGAAACCTACTTCTCCAAAAAAGAAGTCGATTGGATAGAGATACCTTGTGTCGTAAAACCTGCCAGAACAGGCTCAACAGTAGGTATATCCGTCGTAAAAAAACAGGAAGAACTCGAAAAAGCAGTTGAATTGGCTTTTAAATATGACACAAAAATAATTATAGAAGAATTTATAGAAGGAAGAGAACTAACGATTCCTGTATTAAACGGGAAAGCCCTTCCGATCGTAGGAATTATCCCTGAAGGTGGATTCTACGATTACGAAGCAAAATACAAGAAACACACCACAAAATATGAAGTCCCAACTCAGATACCTGAAAAAATTGCTAAAAAAATAAGAAAACTGGCTGAAAAAATATTCCACATTTTAGAATGTAAAGGCGCCGTAAGAATAGATTTAAGGCTCGACGAAATGAACGTTCCCTATATACTCGAAGTAAACACGATTCCTGGAATGACAGAACGCAGTCTGCTCCCGAAGTCGGCAGAAGCAGCGGGAATAACATTTGAAGAACTCATCGAGGAAATTCTTAAAGGATGAAAAGGCCACTATTCATAATTTTCTCTATACTCATACTACTATCAGGTTTGATGGTTTTCATTTATTCCCCGATGAAAATTGAGAAAGTCAAAATTAAACTCAACAAAAACTTATGGGGAAGCAAAATAACTGACATGCTAACGGGACAAATATCGATAAACTCTCCTTATGATGAAAATAAAGTAAAAGACTTAAAGTCATTTATAAATTCACTTCCCTGGGTAAAAAAGGCAGATATCTCCTTCATCAAAGGAATATTAACTATTAATATAAAAGAAGAACCTGTAAATCTCTGCATTGTTGCCGACAACGAAGCTTATAATGTAGGAGAAAACGGATATATTCTTGGAAAAAACAAAGAACTGTGTCCCAAAAATAAAACTTTTTTCTACAAAGGAAAAGCTCCATTTTTCACAAAAGATTCCAGAGGATTTCCAAAAGTCACAGAAGACACACTTCTTGAAATATCATTCATTACCCAATATCTGAAATCCGAAAATCCCATAAACGAAAAACCGGAAATTTTATTAACAGACACAGGTATAAAATTATTATATCCTCAGCACAAAATAATAGTTTTTTTAGGAAATGGCGGAAATAGCTGGCAAAATTTCAAAAAATTGTTTAAAATTTTATCCAAGCCTTATTCCGGCTATTATGATTTAAGATTCTCAGGCCTTCTGATTGAGAAGGGGAGGAAAGATGATTGAAGAAAAAATACTTACCATAGATTTAGGGACAACCGAAATAAGAGCAGCCCTTGGCGTTGCAGACAGGAAAGGGAACAAAAAAATCATAGCCATGGCGTCTGCTCCTTCCAGAGGAATAAAAAGCGGAAACATATCCAGCGTAGTTTCCGTAAAAGACGCTCTCAACGAAGCCCTAAACAAGCTTAAAATAGAATCAGCAACGCATCTACCTAACGAGGCATACGTAATAATTTCAGGAACACATACATTAAGCTACAAAGTCGAAGCACAAATAAACTTTCCCGGTATTCAGACAATTCAATTCAAAGATGTAAATGATTTAAAAAATAAAGCGGAAAAAGAGCTTCTTGACAAAAAAGGACCACCTGTCAAACAACATTATGAAACAATGCATATTATTCCGCAAGAGTTCATAATAGAAAATTTGACAGGTATTCAAAATCCGGTAGGGCACAGCGGCAGAGAGCTTGCCATGAAAGCTCTCATCGTTCTTGTTACTAAACACACAAAAAGAACCATAGAAGAGCTTTTAAAAGACTGCGGACTTAAACTAAATGGGCTCATTCTCCAATCCCTTGCAGCATTTTACGGTACGAAAGGAAAAGAAAAAACATACTTTAACAATAACCTTTTCATATATATGGGCGCCGGAACTACTGAATACTTCTACTTTAGAGAAGATAAACCCGTATTTAACAAGTATATCCCTGACGGTGGAAACGACATAATAGAATTTATCTTAAGCAAGCTGAAACTTAACAGAAAAGAGATTGAGAAACTGTTTCTGGAACACGGAAGTGCTTACGCGTTCAAAGTTCCTCAAAATGAATACATCACAATCTCTCTTGGTGGTAAACTTGCCAAATTACCGAAGATTGTTATTCCTGCTCTGGTGCAGATAAGATTGAAAAAAATCCTCAAAGATATAAAAACGGAGCTTGAAAACACAGACCCCTCAATGGTTGTAAATTTGAATAAAATCTACCTTGCAGGGGGACTTACAAAACTTAAAGATATAGACATTCTAACCAAAAAAATATTTAAAGCACCCGTAGAAATATGCCACCCTGACTACAACGTCTTAGACCTTTCACTGACACCTGTAATCGGAGGTATAAACTACATAGCTGCGACAAGAAAACCGGAAGGAAAGCTCTTTGAAGTAAAGGACGATATAATTCCAAAAAGGCACGAAGCCGGCTTTTTTGGATGGTTTAAAAGACTTATTGATCAATTAATCTGAGAGAACACATAAATGGAGGTTGTAAATGTTTGACATAGCAGAAGAAAGTTTCCTGGGGCCAGTTATAAAAGTAATAGGTGTAGGAGGAGGCGGCGGAAATGCCGTATCACGAATGTTTGAAAACGGTATAGAAGGTGTTGATTTTGTCGTCATAAATACAGACGCACAAGTTCTATCAAAATCACCGATTCCGATAAAAGTTCAGATAGGTGAGAAATTAACAAAAGGGCTCGGTGCTGGTGGAAAACCTGAAATCGGTGAACAAGCAGCACTTGAAGACGAACCAAAGATAAGGGAAGTTCTTGAAGGCGCTGACATGGTATTTATCACCGCAGGAATGGGAGGAGGAACAGGAACAGGTGCCGCTCCAATAGTCGCAAAAATAGCGAAAGATATGGGAATTCTTACTGTCGGGGTAGTTACAAGACCTTTCGACTTTGAAGGAAGAAAACGTCACGAATATGCAGAACAGGGAATAAGGAGATTGAAAGAATTTGTCGACACACTTATGGTTGTTCCGAACCAAAAACTACTGACCGTTGCACCGAAAGATATGAGCATACTTAACGCATTTAAACTTGCAGACAACGTTCTATATCAAGCCGTAAAAGGAATAACAGAAGTTATAACAAGACCAGGGCTTATCAACCTTGACTTTGCTGATGTAAAAGCCGTAATGCACAGCGGCGGTTATGCACTAATGGGAACCGGCGAAGCAAGCGGAGAAGACAGAGCTCTTACAGCAGCAAGGAAAGCAATAGACAACCCGCTCCTTGAAAATGTTCAGGTAGAAGGAGCAAGCAGAATTCTTGTAAACATAACAGGTGGAACAGATCTTACACTTGACGAAGCCTACGCCGCAGCAGGTCTCATCAAAGAAAGAGCTAAAAGGGACGACACAAACTTCTACTTTGGTGTTACCCTCGACGAATCCCTGGAAGACTCAATACAGGTTACTGTAATAGCAACAGGATTTGACGAGAAGGGAAGACCAACATTTCTACCAGGATTTACATCTTCATCTTCCTCTTCAGCCTTCGGCGGAAGAAAGGAATCTGAAGAGGAAGTTGTTGACCTTAACATCGATATAGCAAGTCTGCTGGAACAGCTTAAAGACGAAGAGTGATTGAGCTAAATCCTTTATGTAATCACCTGCAGGCCAAAAAAGAAGACCTGCAGGTATGCCTAATCTATCCGGGAGAACCATTTTCGGGTTTTTCAAGCCTTGCCATTTCAAATATCTACTCCAACCTAAACACCATAGATGGAGTTTCTTGTGATATAGGTTTCGGAACGCAAAAACTCAGTTTCTTTCTAGAAAAACCTTTCGTCGAATTTGACATATTAGCTTTTTCCATAACCTATGAAGAACACCTGTTTGAAGTAATCAGAACATTAATCAACTGGAACATAAAACCGGAAAGAGACAAAAGGGAACATTCTTCTCCATTAATCTTTGCCGGCGGAATAGGAGTCTTCTACAATCCTGCTCCATTCCTCCCGATATTTGACGTCATATATTTAGGAGAAGCTGAAGAAAGAATGGAAAAAATGTTTAAAAACCTGGCAGGGAAGAAAAACAAACAAGAATTATTGGAAACAATGTCAGAGTTTGACAACATTATCATCTCCGAAAACTACCGTTTCCAATATGAAAAAGACAGAATAAAAGATTTTTCCGGCGATGTAAAAAAAATATTCCGCTCATCTGAATATTCCCGGAGATTATCCTGCTCTTGCTTCATAACGGAAGAAACCGCATTCAAAGGAATGGCACTGATAGAACTTAGCAGAGGATGTCCAGAAAAATGCCGATTCTGCGTTGCTCAAGCAATGGGACTTCCATACAGGGAAAAAGAAATAGACCTCATAGAAAAAGAGATAAAAGCTGCGTCGAAAATAACGAACAGAGTTGGACTGATAGGAACAGCTGTTACCGATTACTCCAAAATGGAACAACTCTACAATTTATTGAAAAAATACAATATGAAAGCATCCTTTTCTTCCCTAAGAGTTTCCTCAACATCAGACCACGTTTTAAAAATAGTAAAGGAGTCAGGACAAAAGACGGTAACCATAGCACCTGAGGCGGGAAGAGAAGAAAAGCGCATGGCACTTAACAAAAAAGTGACCGATGCACAATTTTTTGACTTCTGCCACAGACTGTTTGAAAACGGAGCCGAAAATCTAAAACTCTATTTTTTAATAGGTATTCCAGAAGAATCGGATGAGGACATAGAAGCAATAGTATCCATGACTTTAAAATTTAAAGAGATAGCCATGTATTTCTGGAAAAAAAGAAAAAAAACGGGGAAGATAACCTTAAGTCTCAATCCACTAATACCTAAACCATTTACACCAATGCAGTGGTTCGGAATGCCGCCTAAAAATCTCTTAGATAAAAGAATTAAACTTTTAGGAAAACTTATCAGAAAAATACCAAACGTAGAGCTCACATTTGAAAACACCAGAAACGCCGTCATACAGGCGGTTATTTCAAGAGGAGACGATCGTATCGGAATAGCTGCTATCAACACTATAAAAGACAAAACGAGCTTCAAAAAAAGCCTTAAAGAACTGAGACTTAAGATAGAACTTCTCTACACCCGTGAAAGGGAAAAAGAAGAGCTATTCCCCTGGGAAATCGTTAACAGTGGAATCAAAAAAGACTACCTATGGCATGAATATATGAAAATATTTGAAGGAAAACCATCCCCCGCATGCTTCAAAGGATGCAAAGCATGCGGACTGTGCGAATAACTATCTGAGCTTTATCACAAATCTCCCACAGTAAGGACATCGCGTTTTCCCGGGCTCAAGCTCCTTCAAAATGGAAGCAAATTCCGCAGATGAATAAGACATTCCACAACCTTCGCAAGCACCAGAGGATATATCGGAAAAAACAAGGCCGTTATACTTCTTTTTTAACTGCTCATACTCTTCACATATATCCTCTGGTAACGTTTTTCTAACGGTACGGGCTCTGTCCTCAAGTTTTGAAACTTTTGACTTCTGTCTTTCTATCTCTTTCTCAAGCAAACTCAAGTCATTGTCTATCTTTCCAATAGCTTCCTTCAAAAACAACCTTTCGTCTTTTGACTTTTCTTCAAGCTCTTCAAGCTCAACCTGCAATTTGGCAAGCTCAGCTTTCGCTCTTATTATCTCATCTTCAGCTTTCGCTATCTGTCTCAAAATTTCCTTAAAACTCTTACGACTTGTAGCGTGCTCCTTTTGCTTACGAAGTTCTTCCAACCTATCCTGTTTATAAACGATAAAATTTTTAAGATCTTCAATGGAAGCCTTAACTTTGCTTATTTCATTTTCCAAAGAAACAAGTCTTTCTTTAAGTTCCTTCCTTTTTCTCAGTAACTCCTTTCTTTTATCCTTTAAACGTGCAAGTTGATTTTTTTCCCTCAAAATAGAAATCTCTACATCTTGCAATTCAAGTAGTTCATCAAGAACATCCATTACATTCATCAGGCACCTCAAACGGCGATTTTTCAGACTCGGCAACAAGGAAAGTTATCTCAGAAAACCGTTCTTTCAAGGCTTTTAAAAGTTTTCCATAAAAAAGCTTCTCTGTTCCGAAATGACCTGCATCAAAAACAGTAAGCCCCAACATAATTGCCAGTTCAGCATCATGGTATTTAACATCACCTGTAATAAAAAAATCACTAACAGAAGCTACCTCTCGGATAAGTGAAGCTCCACTACCAGAACATACAGAAACCTTTCTTACTATTTTTTCTGGAGAATAGTTAACAATCCTGTATAAATCATCAGCAAACACCTTACACAACTTTTTAACCAACAACTTTTGAGACACCGGTTCTATCTCACCAACAAGCCCATAAGGAGGCATTCCCTTCTGGTTAATAATAGGTTTCACATCTTTCAAACCTATTTTTTCCGCAATGATAGCCGTTGGACCAAAAGGAGAAACATCCAGATTGGTATGCATCGAATAAACAGGAATATTTTCCTGGATAAGCCTTAGATAAAAACTTTCTGGAACACTTCTCTCATCTATATACTTAATCGGAGAAATTGTAATCGGATGGTGAGTAACAATCATATCTATATCTTTTTTCTTAGCTTCCTCAACAACCGACTCGTTTATGGAAAGGGCAAAAAGAATTCTCTCTACTTCCTTATCAAATCCTATCTGAACACCGCTGTTATCCCAGGAGTCCTGCATACCTTCAGGCACAATTGTTCTTAGAAAGTTAACAATCTCTCTAAACGTTGCCATACCGTCCCCTTTTATTTCATCCTTCTCTCGAGCTCAACAGCTATATCATCAAGAGTAACACCCTTTTCTACCATAGCTACAAATAAGTGATACAGTAAATCGGAAGTTTCATAAACGATATCCTGTCGGTTACCCGATTTAAATGCCAGAATCGTTTCTATCGCTTCCTCACCAACCTTCTGAAGTATTCTATCCTCACCCTTTTTAAAAAGAGATGCCGTATAAGAACCTTCCGGCAATGTTCTTTTTCTTTCATCAATGATCCCATAAAGCTTTTCAAAAACCTCACAAAATCTCATTCCCATCTCCTTCGGCAAGTGTTCTATAAAAACAGCTCCAGTTCCCCGTATGACAGGCAACCCCTGTCTGCTCAACAAGATAAAGAAGTGTATCTTCATCACAATCAATCAAAATCTTTTTGACTTTTTGAATATATCCTGAAGTTTTCCCCTTCATCCATAGCTCGTTTCTACTGCGGGAAAAATAGTGAGCATAACCAGTCTCTACCGTTTTCTCAACAGCCTCTCTGTTAGCATAAGCAACCATTAAAACGTCCCGTGTCTCTACATCTTGAACAACAACTGGAACAAGTCCGTTTCCCTTATCAAAATTTATCTTCTCTAAAAGCCCTCTATCAACCTTTATATTACACCTCCACAAATATGCTTTCTACTGAGAAGACTATTTTAACCTATTTAATGGCAAATCCAGTTACATCTCTAAAAATTAAGATAGAAATTTTGTATCATAAAGGTTAATTTCAACGAAACCTATACGGAGGTTTATTAAGTGCTGGTAGTCCAAAAATTCGGCGGAACATCAATGGGCAACATAGACAGAATAAAATATGTAGCATCAAGAGTAATAGAAGAGAAGGAAAAAGGAAATGACGTTGTTGTTGTAGTTTCGGCTATGGCAGGGGAAACTGATAGATTAATAAAACTTGTAAAAGAGATAACTCCGGAGCCAAACGAAAGAGACATGGATTTTGTTGTAGCAACAGGAGAACAGGTATCTGCCGGCCTTCTTTCGATTACTTTGAACAGCCTGGGATACAAAGCTGTTTCTTTAACAGGATGGCAGGCTGGAATAAAAACAGACACCGCTTTTACAAAGGCAAGAATCCTTGATATAAACGTCCAAAGTATAAAAGAATATCTTAAAAATGGAAAAATCGTCGTTATTACCGGATTTCAAGGAATAACAGAAACCGGAGAAATAACAACACTCGGAAGGGGCGGTTCAGACACATCAGCCGTTGCGATAGCTGCCGCTTTAAACGCCGATAGGTGCGATATATACACAGACGTTGACGGTGTATATACCGCAGACCCAAGAATTGTAGAAAACGCGAGAAAAATCGACGAAATATCCTACGAAGAAATGTTAGAACTTGCCTCCTTAGGAGCAAAAGTTCTCCAGATAAGATCCGTAGAATTTGCAATGAAATACAAAGTTCCCCTAAGAGTTCGTTGCACATTTACAACTGACGAAGGAACGCTTATAAAGGAGGAAGACAAAGAAATGGAAAAGGTCGTGGTGAGAGGTATCGCTCATAATAAAAATGAGGCAAGAATAACGGTAGAAAGAGTTCCTGACAAACCGGGTATTGCAGCCAAGCTTTTTGAAGCGCTTGCAAAAGCGAACATTCCAGTTGACATGATAGTTCAAAATGTCTCCGTTGATGGATATACAGACATCTCTTTCACCGTCGATAAGAACGACCTGACAAAAGCTCAGAAGATAACAGAAACCGTTGCAAAAGAGATAAACGCAAGAGGTGTAATAACAGACGACAAAATAGCCAAAGTTTCTATTGTTGGCCTCGGAATGCGCAACCATGCAGGAGTGGCGGGAAAAGTTTTCGATACTCTGGCAAAATATGGTATTAACATATTGATGATATCTACATCAGAAATTAAAATTTCCTGCATAATTGAAGAAAAATTCACTGAACTTGCAGTTAGAGTTCTTCACGAAGCCTTCCACCTTGATAAATAACTTCCAGTTAAATAATATTAAATATCACCACTCTGGCGGCTTAAAGCCGCCATAAACATTCTTCCGGGAGTAAAAAGATGGTCTATATATACGATACAACCCTAAGAGACGGCGCCCAAGGAAAAGGTGTATCATTCTCTTTAGAGGACAAACTCAGAATAGCAATGGCTCTTGACGACCTTGGCATTCATTACATAGAAGGTGGTTGGCCCGGTTCAAATCCAAAAGACATGGCATATTTTGAAGAGGTAAAAAAAATAAAATTTAAGAACGCCAAAATTGTCGCATTTTCATCAACAAAAAGAGCAAAAATCAAAATCGAAGACGACAAAAACATACAAACACTCATAGAAGCCGAAACACCAGTAATAACAGTTTTCGGAAAAAGCTGGGATTTACACGTTAAAGAAGCATTAAGGATACCCCTTGAAGAAAATCTGGAACTCATCTACGACACAATATCCTACTTGAAAAAATACACCGACGAAGTCTTTTTTGATGCGGAACATTTCTTTGACGGATTCAAAGACAATCCCGAATACTCACTAAAAGCATTAAAAGCTGCAGAAGAAGCCGGTGCAGATTGCATTGTTCTTGCAGATACAAACGGCGGAACATTATGGTATGAAACCGAAAAAATAATAGAAAAGGTGAAAAGAGAAATCAATGCACCTCTTGGAATTCACGCCCACAACGATTCAGACATGGCGGTGGTTAACTCACTGATAGCTGTTAAAAAAGGCGCCATACAGGTTCAAGGAACGATAAACGGACTCGGAGAAAGAACAGGAAACGCAAATCTCTGCTCTATAATTCCCAACCTTGTTTTAAAAATGGGAATAGAAGCCATAAGCAGAGAAAACCTCAAAAAACTCTACTCTGTATCACGCCTTGTTTCAGAGCTTTCAAACAGACCCCATCCTGATAACCTGCCATTTGTAGGAGACAGCGCTTTTGCCCACAAAGCCGGAGTCCATGTATCAGCTGTCGAGAAAAATCCAAGAACATACGAACATATAAATCCTGAACTTGTCGGCAACAAACGGCAGATAATGGTATCTGAACTATCTGGAAGGAGCAACATTATCAATAAAGCAAAAGAGCTGGGCATAGAGCTATCAAAAGACTCCCCAGCTGTTAAAAAAGTACTTGAAAAGATAAAATACCTTGAGTCTCAGGGATATCAGTTTGAAGGAGCCGAAGCTTCATTTGAAATCCTCCTTAAAGAAGCTCTGGGAAAGACAAAGAAGTATTTTGAACTTAAAGGATTTAGAGTTCTTACCGAAAAACGCTCGGAAAACGAAGAAGCATATGCAGAAGCAACAATAAAAGTTGAAATTCCCGAAGAGATTGCGGAAGAAAAAGGCTTAAAAGAAAGAGTAGAACACACGGCAGCAGATGGAAGAGGCCCAGTTGAAGCACTAGACAAAGCACTGAGAAAAGCTCTTGAAAAGTTCTATCCAAACTTAAAAGAGGTAAAACTTACAGACTACAAAGTTAGAATACTCAACGAAACAGCCGGAACAGAAGCATCTCCCCGTGTTCTCATAGAATCAACAGACGGAAAAGATAAATGGGGAACAGTAGGAGTCTCTCCAAACATTATAGAAGCATCCTGGTTGGCACTTATAGATGCCATTAAATACAAACTGATGAAGGACGAAGAAAAGAATAAATAAAAAAGGGGGCTTTGAGCCCCCTTTTAAAACCCTTATCTTAATCACTCAAGCTCAAAAGCCCTCTCACCATGGATAGATTTATCAAGTCCGTCATATTCTTTCTCTTCATCAACTCTGAGACCGCCAGTAACAACCTTAATAACAGAACCAATAATAAATGTAACAACACCAGCATAAACAATCACAGCAACAACAGAAATAAGCTGAACGATAAACTGATGAGGATTACCGAAGAAAAGTCCTGCCTTTCCGCCCATTGAAGGATTGGCAAAAAGTCCTGTAGCAAGAGCTCCCCAGATTCCACAAAGACCGTGAACACCAAAAGCATCAAGAGAATCATCATATCCAAGTTTTGGTTTGAGAATAGCAACTCCGAAATATCCAACAATAGCTGAAGTAAGACCTATTATAAGCGCTCCAATAATACCTACAAAGCCTGCAGCCGGTGTAATACCTACAAGTCCTGCAACAACACCTGAAACAATACCAAGAACAGTAGGATGACCGTCTCTCATCCATTCAATAATCATCCATGTAATGGCACCCATAGCAGCTGCAGTATTGGTCGTAATAAGTGCAAGTGCCGCAGAACTGTTTGCAGCAAGAGCAGAACCGCCGTTAAATCCAAACCATCCGAACCAGAGAAGACCCACACCAAGAGCCGTAAGGGCAATACTTGAAGGGAACATTGCTGTTTTTCCGTATCCTTTTCTCTTTCCAACAAGATAAGCAAGAACAAGTCCTGAAATACCAGCATTAATGTGAATTACGGCACCGCCAGCAAAGTCAAGGGCATCCATCTTTAAAAGCCAACCACCATCACCCCAAACCCAGTGGGCAATAGGAGCGTAAACAAAGATTATCCAGAGAGCTGAAAAGATAGCCCAGGAAGAAAACTTCATTCTTTCAATTACAGAACCGCTAACAATAGCCACTGCAATGCCGGCAAATGCCATCTGGAAAGAAACAAACAGAAGCGTAGGAATAGTTCCGGAAACACTGTTTACACCTATGCCAGAAAGAAAAAGATGGTTCAGTCCTCCGATAAAACCGCCAATATCCTTACCGAAAGCGAGAGAATAACCGATAACAACCCATACAACACTTGCAACAGCATAAGCTATATAGCTCATACCGATAGTGTTCAGAACGTTTTTAACCCTTGCCATACCGGCATAAAACATCGCAAGACCAGCCGGTGTCATCATTACAACTAAAGCAGTAGAAATGAGAAGCCATGCGGTATCACCGTGATTGATACCGTCACCTGCAAATGCAGGCGTTGCAAGTAGCAGTGCCAGTAGCGCACCTTTTAGCAAACTGGCTTTTCCTGTCTTCATACCCTTACCTCCTTAAAGAAAAGTTTTAGAATCCTACAAAAATGTAGTAAAATTCTTTTTACCCTTCACGCCTAAAGGTAGGGGGCATTGGCACCGCGGCCACGGCGCCAATGCCAGACAGGAAAAGCCAGAGGTAAGTCGGAAACGGCTTACCTGCTGGCACTCTTATGCAACAATTTTGCCCTCCTGCTTGGCTTTCTCATAAGCAACTGGGGAAACTGGATCCTCCATATGGTAAGCCTTCAAGTGGTGTTCTGTAATGTCAAGACCTTCTTGCTCCCATTCAACTGGAACTCTAAGTCCTCCAGCAAGAAATCCTGCCACTTTAGCAGCAATATAACCTACAACTACACCATAAACAAGGCAGAGAACAACTGCTATTATTTGCCATCCAAGATTCACGCCTCCAAGTCCTCCCAAAGCTTTCATACCAAACACACCTGCAAGTATAGCACCTGTTGCGCCTCCTCCAAAGTGCACAGGGAATATACCACAAGCATCATCAATTCCAAGCTTTTCTACAAGAGAAAATACTATCGGAACCTGAGCTCCGGCAACAAGTCCTATGATCAAAGCTCCAAATGGACTAACAACATCCGTTCCTGAACAAATAGCAACAAGCCCTGCAAGGAAACCGTTTGCCGTTGCAAGAGGATCAAAGTGAGAAACAACCATAGCGGATATGGCACCTGCACACATTGCCATTGTTGTTGTAACGGCAACAAGCCCTGAAATATCTTTAAGGAATATAGAGCTACCTACATTAAACCCATACCAGCCAAAGGCGAGGCAGAAAGCTCCGAATATTGCCATAGGAACATCATGACCGGGGATAGGAATGGGAATCCTTTTTCCATCCTTAATTTTGAATCTTCCAATTCTTGGACCAAGGGCAATTATAGCACCAAGTCCTATTGCACCTCCGAGAGCGTGAACGTTCAAACTTCCGGCATAATCATGATATGGAAGTATGTTGGCTCCCCACGGACCAAGATGAACCCATATAGGATAGAGAAGACCTGTAACAATCACTGAAAGGAACACGTAAGCAAGGAAATTAATCCTTTCCGCAACTCCACCTGAAATAATGGTTGCAGTTGTAGCACAAAAAACAAGTCCGAAGAACCATTCAGCCATCACAAGGCCGTTGTGAGAAGAACTGGCGGAGGCATCAAAAACATGTTTATACCACGTTGCCCAATCACCAAAACCAAGACCGTAAGTTGCGATACAGTAACCTACAAACAACCAGAGAGGACCACCAACCATAAAGTCGAGGATGTTTTTCATCATTACGTTATTAACGTTTTTTGTCCTCGCCTGTCCTCCCTCAAGCATCGCAAAGCCCCACTGCATGATAAACACCAGGGCACCCATAACAACAAGGTAGAAAACGTCTGAAGCATCGGCAAAGTGCTTCAGGTTTTCCACCAGCCCCGTCAAGGCATTTACATTCTGGAACAGTTCGGCTGTCGCCATCTTCCTACCTCCCAACCAAAAGTTTATTGTAAAACGGTTTCTCCCCTTTCACCTGTTCTAACTCTAATCGCATCTTCAACAGGAATAACAAACACCTTTCCATCACCAATTCGTCCTGTTTTTGCAGATTCAACTATCGCTTCTACAACCTTTTCAACAAGCGTATCTGGAACAACAACAGTTATTCTCACTTTCGGGATAAAGTCAATAACATACTCGGCACCTCTATAAAGTTCAGCGTGTCCTTTCTGCTTACCGAATCCTCTCACTTCTTCAACCGTCATACCTCTTACACCGATGGCCATAAGAGCATCCTTTACAGCTTCGATTTTAAAAGGCTTTATGATGGCCTCAACTTTTTGGTTGTGTCAATAATTTTGTGTAAACCATTAGGAGTACCTCCTGGAGAACATATCCTGAAGTTCTTCCTTAGCCTCA